>NZ_MOMO01000136.1:0-1281 GCF_009933855.1 Pseudomonas sp. SG-MS2
TCAGCGCCAGTGACCCGTTGAACCTGATCGGGTCGCTGCTGCCCGGAGCGAAGGTGCCGGCGGCCGGTGGCAATCGTGTGTTGTACCGTGATGGCGTGCCGGTGGCAGTGCGAGTTGCCAACCGCTACGCCTACCTGGTGCAAGCGACGAATGAAGAGCAGCAACGGTGGCGGCAGAAACTGCTGCGCGAATGATTTTCGATACCCCGATTTTCATGTTCAGCGCTGCGCAACCGGGCTATGGTCGGGGTTTGCCCCAGGCCCTGAGCCTGACCGCGCCATCGTAAGGACCCCGTATGAGCCTGTCACTTCTCAGTCGCTATGCCGTGTTTGCCGCCTGTGTTCTGTTCACCGTGGCGAGCCTGCCGTTCCTGAACCATGAATGGCTGTGGCCGTTCACCCTGATTACGGCCGTGCTCAGCCTGATCGGTTTGTTCGACCTGCTGCAGCAACGCCACGCGGTACGCCGCAACTACCCGATACTGGGCAACATCCGCTACCTGGTCGAGGGCATTCGCCCGGAGATCCGCCAGTACCTGCTGGAAGCCGACAGCGATGCCCTGCCCTTCTCCCGCGCCCAGCGCTCGCTGGTGTACGCGCGGGCCAAGAACGAAGCGTCGGACAAGCCCTTCGGCACGCTGATCGACGTGTACGAGTCTGGCTTCGAGTTCATCGGCCACTCCATGCGCCCGGCCCCGCTGGCCGACCCCTCAAGCTTCCGGATCATCATTGGCGGACCGCAGTGCAGCCAGCCCTATTCGGCATCGATCTTCAACATTTCCGCCATGAGCTTTGGCTCGCTGAGTGCCAATGCCATCCGCGCGCTCAACCAAGGGGCCAAGCTGGGCAACTTCCACCATGACACCGGCGAAGGCAGCATCAGCCCCTACCACCGCGAACACGGCGGCGACCTGGTGTGGGAACTGGGCAGCGGCTACTTCGGCTGCCGCACAGCGGACGGGCGCTTCGACCCCGAGCGTTTTGCCGCCCAGGCGCGCAGCCCGCAGGTGCGGATGATCGAGATCAAGATGAGCCAGGGCGCCAAGCCCGGCCACGGCGGCATCCTGCCCAAGCACAAGGTCACCCGGGAAATCGCCGAGACCCGCGGCATTCTCATGGGTGAGGACTGCATCTCGCCATCCCGCCACAGCGCGTTCTCCACACCCATCGAGATGATGCAGTTCATCGCCCGTCTCCGTGAGCTGTCCGGCGGCAAGCCGGTGGGCTTCAAGTTCTGCCTGGGCCACCCGTGGGAATTCATGGGCATCGCCAAGGCCATGCT
>NZ_MOMO01000137.1:0-25420 GCF_009933855.1 Pseudomonas sp. SG-MS2
GGTGGGCGACGCAGGCTTGCATGCAAGAATCGGGCGCGGATTATCGCTTATTGGACTTCGTTGGCAACTGCTCCGCTGCAAAAGGGAGGTTAACCTGAGACGTTCCCGGTCGTAGTAGACTGTACCTCCAATTTTTTGCGCACAGGTCACTAAGTGCAGATGGACAAACAGGGACTTATCGCGCAAGTCGAAGCAGGCCTGCAGCATTCGGAGCTGTACCCGATTCGTGAAGTTTCCCGGCTCACCGGGGTCAATGCCGTAACCTTGCGTGCCTGGGAGCGGCGCTATGGGCTGATCCAGCCAACACGCACCGACAGTGGCCATAGGCTCTATTCGCTGGCAGACATCGACGAAATCCGGCGCATCCTCGGGTGGCTCGAACGCGGTGTGGCGGTCAGCAAGGTCGGCAGTATCCTGGCGCGTGATCAGGCGAACGTGCATGACGCGTTTGCAGCCGATTCCGCCATCCGCTGGCAGGCGCAATTGCGCGAGGCCGTGCAACGCTTTGATGCCGCGAGCCTTGACCGCTTGTTCGACCAGGTGTTTGCCTGCATCAGTCAGGACCAGGTTTTCGCTGATGTGTTCATGCCTGTCTGGCACGACCTGGCGGCGGGGCAGGGTGCGTTCGGCCAGGCCAGCGAGTGGCTGTTCCTCGATCAGTTCTTGCGTGCCCGGGTGTTCTCGCGCCTGCAGCTCACGCGTCGGCAGCGCAGCCGCTGCGTGCTACTGGCACCGTTGCCAGGGCAGTGCCTGGAACTGGAGCTGCTGGTCACCGGCCTGTTGTTGTGCAGCGATGATGTCGGGGTGACGGTGTTGACGCCTGGGCAGCCGCTGGATGAATTGGCGGTCGTCTCTGGAAAGCTCCGGCCCGATGCTTTGGTGCTGTTCTCCAACCACGCGCCGACCGCTGAGCTGAGCAAGCGCTTGAGCCGTCTGGCTGCCGGGCTTGAGTGCCCATTGCTACTGGCGGGGGAGGCTGCCGAAATGGCCCAGGAAAGCCTGGCCGGCAGCCCGGTGGCGTGCCTGGGTGCAGAGGTAAGCCTGATGCGGCGGCGCCTGCGGCAATACCTGGCCGGTCAGCTCGACAGCTGAGCGTGCAGATCCGGGTGGGCCTGAAGGTGAGCCTGCAGAATGTATTCACGCAAGCGCTCGGTTTCTTGCGCCGGGCTGCGGCTGAGGTCGTAGGCAGCGAGATCCGAGCCAATACGCCGGCGTAGCCTGCCGTGCAGTGTGATGGCCGGGATGCCCCCTGGCGCAAAGCGCAGGTCGAAGCGCGAAGGCGCTTCGGGCAGGCCGCGAATTTCCAGCAGCGCCCCTTTGAACGAAATCTCGCGCACGAAGAGCCCGCTAACCTTCCCGTGCGCATCCAGCAGCGCGGTGGGTTGGTCCATCGACAGGCGCCAAGGGCGCAGCATCGGGCCGTCTTCGTAGATTTCCGGCGAGCCGATCTGCAGGTGCACGGCGTGGAACTCGTCTTCCACCAGGTGCAGGGGGAAGTTGATCTGCTGGTTGTTGAACTGTGCCTGCAGGGTGACTTGCTCGTTGGCCACCAGCCGAGCCAGCAACGACTGAATACGACGGTCGCCATTGACCAGCAGGCTCGACATCGGGTCGGTCTGGTTCAATTGCGGGGAATGCTGCATGTCCTGGATGAAATCCAGCTCGTCCTGGGTCAAAAGCGCATTGGCGTGCATGATCGAACTCGGAGTTGACGGCTTCTTCAACGGGATTGACTCTGCCTTAAGCGCTTGGTTCCTGGCGCTTGACGAAATTCCGACGAACGTTCATCTCGGCCAGTTCACGTTCCAGCTCGACCTGGCGGCTGACATCCTTCTGGATGCCGATGAAATACGTGCGATGATCGGTATCGCATTTCACCGGCGTGATCGACAACTCGTTCCAGAAGGCGCTGCCGTCCTTGCGGTAGTTGCGCAGTACTTCGCGGCAGGGACGGCCTTCGGCCAGCGCCTTGCGAATGCGCGCTCGGGCAAGCTGGTCCCGGTCATCGCCCTGCAGGAAACGGCAATCCTGGTAAAGGATCTCGTCGCGGCTGTAGCCGGTCAGGCGCTCGAACGCCGGGTTGACGTAGATCAGAATGGTGTCATCGCCTTCCTGTTCGGCGACCACGATGCCGTCGTTGGACGCATCGACCATCGATTGCAGCAGTTGTGCGTTGATCATGTCCTGGCCAGTAGACAAAGGGGGCATAGGGATGGGCGGCCTTTTGCCACCGCCGGATGCTAGTATCCTACGTTTTCACTCAGTTTCGGAATCCATCTCTCGATGAAAATCGCCATTATTTCCGGCTCCGTGTACGGTACTGCCGAAGAAGTTGCCCGTCATGCCGAGTCGCTGCTCAAGGCTGCAGGCCATGATGCCTGGCACGCTGCCCGCGCCACCCAACAGGATCTCGAAGGTTTTGCGCCAGAAGCGTTGCTGGCAGTGACCTCCACCACCGGCATGGGTGAACTGCCGGACAACCTCATGGCGCTGTACAGCAGCATCCGTGACACCCTGCCCGCCGCCTGGCGTGGCTTGCCGGGGGCGGTCATTGCGTTGGGCGACTCCAGCTATGGCGATACTTACTGCGGCGGTGGCGAGCAGTTGCGTGAACTGTTTGCCGAATTGGGTGTGCGTGAACTGCAGCCGATGCTCAAGCTCGATGCCAGCGAGACAGTAACCCCGGAGACTGACGCCGAACCGTGGTTGGCAGCATTTGCCCAGGCCCTGACGGCCTGAGGTTGTGGTGGCGACCCGTGTGCGCAGTGACCGTTCGTGCCACTGACTCGCTCGGTCATCAAGCTGGCTGTCAACGCAAGTTTCACCGAGTGGGCGGCTGACTAGACTCAGCCTCGACATAGAGAGCACATGTATGTGCCGAGGTGAAATGCAATGACCGCAGCCTTGCCCTATAACCACAACCTTTGCATACCGGGACGAATCTGATGCCTTTGGCCGAGATACCATTGTGCGTCTGGCGTACCCGGAGTCAGAGTTTTTCATTCCGGGGCCAGAGCATCCGCTACTGGACCGCAGGGCAAGGAGAGCCCCTGCTGCTGTTGCATGGATTCCCGACGGCAAGTTGGGATTGGCATTACCTCTGGACGCCGCTGGCCCAGCGCTTTCGCCTCATCGCCTGCGACATGCTCGGCTTTGGCGATTCGGCCAAGCCGCTCAACCATGGCTACAGCCTGATCGAGCAAGCCGACCTGCAGCAGGCCTTGCTCGCCCACCTCAAGGTCGACCAACCTGTGCACCTGCTGGCACACGATTACGGCGGCAGTGTGGCCCAGGAGTTGCTGGCGCGATACCATGAACAGCGTGCCGACATCGCCAGTTGCGTGTTCCTCAACAGCGGTCTGTTCCCTGAAAGCTGCCGGGTGCTGTTGATACAGAAGCTGCTGCTCAGCCGCCTGGGTTGGCTGGTGGCGCGTTCGTTCGGGCGCGACGACCTGGTGCGCAACGTCAGCCAGGTCTATGGGCCGTGCACTCACCCCAGTGAAAGCGCGCTGGATGACTTCTGGAGCCTGATCGCTTCCAACGGCGGCACTCGCATCCTGCACAAGCTGGTCGGTTTCGTGACCGAGCGCAGGCTGCATCGCGAGCGCTGGGTGGGTGCGCTGCAGCGTGAGGGCGTGCCGCTGCGTTTTATCAACGGCGTGGTCGATCCGCTTAGCGGAGCGCAGATGGTCGAGCGTTACCAGCAACTGGTGCCCAACCCGGACATCGTGCAATTGCAGGGCATTGGCCATTACCCGCACACCGAAGCCCCTGCGCAGGTATTGCGCCATTATCTGGCCTTTCGCGAACAGCCGCTGAGCTACTTCCCGCAAAAAGTGGCCTGGTCCTGAGCCACTGACATCGTTGCGCGTTATCGCCTGGCATTCAGGCTGAGTGAGCTTGATTGTCCGCTGGCAGAGGCTGGTGGACACTCGAGGCCTTGAACCTGTCTGGAGCCAAGAGCATGAGCGAGCCGGTAAGTCTGCAAGACCGTGTGGTGATCGTCACGGGGGCCGGTGGTGGCCTGGGCCGCGCCCATGCACTGTTGTTCGCCGCGCGTGGCGCCAAGGTGGTGGTCAACGATCTTGGGGGTTCCACCCATGGGGAAGGCGCCAGCGCTTCGGCGGCCGATCGGGTTGTCGAGCAGATCCGCGCCGCAGGTGGTACGGCTGTGGCCAACCACGACTCCGTCAGTGACGGCGCACGCATCGTCGAACAGGCGCTGGACAGCTTTGGTCGGGTCGATGTACTGGTCAACAATGCTGGCATCCTGCGCGACAAGACCTTCCACAAGATGGACGACAGTGATTGGGATCAGGTTTACCGGGTCCATGTCGAGGGCGCCTACAAGGTTACCCGCGCTGCCTGGCCCCATTTACGTGAGCAGAACTGGGGGCGGGTGATCTTCACCGCTTCGACCTCCGGTATTTATGGCAACTTCGGCCAGGCCAATTACGGCATGGCCAAGCTTGGGTTGTATGGCTTGACCCGTACCCTGGCCATCGAAGGGCGCAAACACGGCGTACTGGTCAATGCCATCGCGCCCACCGGTGGCACGCGCATGACCGAAGGGCTGATCCCGGCACAGGTGTTCGAACGCCTCAAGCCTGAACTGGTCAGCCCCCTGGTGGTTTACCTGGGCAGCGAGCAGTGCCAGAGCAGCGGTGAGCTGTTCGAGGTGGGCGGGGGCTGGATTGGCAAGGTGCGCTGGGAGCGTAGCCTGGGTGTCGGCTTCGACCCGAGGGAAGGTTTTAGCCCTGAGCAGGTGGCTGACAGCTGGGCGCAGATTGGTGATTTCGCTGATGCGGTGCACCCGCAGGACAGCTTGCAGGCGTTGCAGCAGATGATGACGAACCTGCAGCAGTATCCGCTGCAGCGTCCTTGAAAACGAGCACCATCGCGGTCGCCGCTCGGTCTTCTGGCCGCCAGAGCACACCTCAAAAAAAAGGCCGCTGCAAGCGCAGCGGCCAATCGAGACGTCAGATCAAGGAGCTTCAGAATCAACGTCGGTGAACCTCGCAGGCCTGAAAGGCGGGGGGAGTGCCCTTCATGCCGGCCAGTGATTCAAGAATAAGCGCTTGATCCGGCAGGAAAAATAGCCGCTTGCGACATTCACCTTTACGTTTCAGGCAACAGTGCCACGGCCGTTCTCAGGCCTTCGGCGAGTGACCCATGCGCCAGCTGGTATCGCGCGCTGCTGCCAGCAGGCGCTGCGCCGCCGGCCCATGTTCATCGGCGTGGAAGATCGAGGTCGGCCCCACCACCGTCATCACCGCAGCGATCTGCCCCATGGCATTGAACACGGGGGCCGAGAGCGCATCCACGCCTGGCATCAGCAAGCCGTGCACATGGTGCAGCCCCCGTTCACGAATGCCTGCCAGCAGCCGGTCGTAATCGCTCGCACTCTGCTGCAGCACGGCCAGTTCCTTGTCGCGCAGCTCCAGGGTTTCGCGCTCAGGCAAGTACGCGGCAAACACCAGCCCGGTAGAGGAACTGAGCAGCGGCAACACCGAGCCGATCTGGGTCACCACCGTGACTGCCCGTACAGCAGGCTCGATGCTGACCACCGTTGCTCCCTGATTGCCCCACACGGCGATGAAGCAGCTTTCGTTGAGCTCGTCGCGAAGCTGCGACAAGGGCAGCGCCGCCAGCTTCAGCACATCGATGCTGCCCAGCGCTGCCAGCCCCACGCGCAATGCTTCTCGGCCCAGCCCGTAGTGGTTGGTGGCCGCATCCTGCTCGGCAAAACCACTGGCAATGAGTGCTTGCAGGTAACGGTGCACTTTGCTCGCGGGCATCTGCACGTGCTCGGCCAACCGCGACAGGGAGGTGGACGGTGAGAGCTCGGCGAGGGCCTTGAGGATGTCGGTGCCGACTTCCGCCGAGCGGACCTTCTGCTTGCCGTTGTCGGTGGGGGAGCTGGCTTTGGCCATGGGTTGGGTTTCCGGATTCGTCGAGTCGCGCCTTTATAGCTTGACGGGTTGCACGGAGCAAATTACGTTATTCGTAATCTGATTACGATAAAAACAAAATCCGGAGGCATCGATGAACCGCGACACGTCACCCGACCTTCAGTACCTGAGCGGCTTCGGCAATGAGTTCGCCAGTGAAGCCCTGCCCGGGGCCCTGCCCGTCGGGCAAAATTCTCCGCAGAAGGCCCCCTACGGCCTGTATGCCGAGCTACTGTCGGGTACGGCGTTCACCATGGCGCGCAGCGAACTGCGCCGGACCTGGCTGTATCGCATCCGCCCATCCGCCCTGCACCCACGCTTTGAACGGCTGGCGCGTCAGCCACTGAACGGGCCGCTGGGCGCCGTCACCCCCAATCGCCTGCGTTGGAACCCTCAACCGCTCCCCGCTGAACCAACTGACTTCATCGAAGGCTGGCTGCCAATGGTGGCCAATTCGGCTGCGGACAAACCGGCGGGGGTGAGTGTCTATATCTACTGCGCCAACCGCTCGATGGAACGGGTGTTTTTCAACGCTGACGGTGAACTGCTGATAGTGCCGCAGCAGGGCCGCCTGCGCATCGCCACTGAGTTGGGGCTGCTGGAGGTCGAGCCGCAGGAAATCGCAGTGGTCCCGCGCGGCATGAAGTTTCGTGTCGAACTGCCTGATGGCCAGGCCCGGGGCTACATTGCCGAGAACCACGGCGCGCCGTTGCGCCTGCCGGACCTGGGCCCGATCGGCAGCAACGGCCTGGCCAACCCCCGAGACTTCCTGGCCCCGGTAGCGCGCTACGAGGAGGCTGAAGGCCCGGTGCAGCTGGTTCAGAAGTTCCTGGGCGAACACTGGGCCTGTGAGCTGCAGCACTCACCACTGGATGTGGTCGCCTGGCACGGCAGCAACGTGCCCTACAAGTATGACCTGCGTCGTTTCAACACCCTCGGCACGGTCAGCTTCGATCACCCCGATCCGTCGATCTTCACCGTGTTGACGTCACCGACCAGCGTGCATGGTCTGGCCAACATGGACTTCGTGATCTTCCCGCCGCGCTGGATGGTGGCCGAGAACACCTTCCGTCCCCCGTGGTTCCACCGCAACCTGATGAACGAGTTCATGGGCCTGATCAGCGGTGCCTACGATGCCAAGGCCGAAGGTTTCCTGCCCGGTGGCGCTTCGCTGCACGGGGTGATGAGCGCCCACGGGCCCGATGCCGAAACCTGCGATAAAGCCATTGCCGCCGACCTTGCGCCGCACAAGATCGACAACACCATGGCCTTCATGTTCGAGACCAGCCAAGTGCTGCGCCCGAGCCTGCAGGCGCTCGAGTGCCCGCAGTTGCAGGCCGACTACGATAGTTGCTGGGCCACCTTGCCGAGCACCTTCAACCCGAACCGGAGATAACCCATGAACCAGTCCGCCATTGCCCGTAGTTGGGTCGAGCACGCCAACGGGCACAGCGACTTCCCGCTGCAGAACCTGCCGCTGGGCATCTTCAGCCGCCCAGGTGAAACGCTGCGCTGCGGCGTTGCCATCGGTGATGCGATTCTTGACCTGGAGGCCGTGCTGGCTGCCGGGCTGTTCGAAGGCCAGGCCAAGGCCGCCGTGGAGGCTACCCGTGGTGGTGCGCTGAACGCCTTCTTCGCCTTGGGCCGAGAGGCCCGCGTGGCGTTGCGCGAGCGGTTGCTGGCGCTGTTGGGCGAACACAGCGAGCATCAGGCTGTGCTCAAGGGCGCGCTGCATCCTGCCGGCGATTGCCAGTTGCACCTGCCAGCCAAAGTCGGCGACTACACCGATTTCTACGTAGGCATCCAGCACGCTACCAACGTCGGCAAGCTGTTCCGCCCCGATAACCCACTGCTGCCCAACTACAAGTACGTGCCGATCGGCTACCACGGCCGCGCCTCGACGCTGCGCCCGTCAGGCACCGATGTACGCCGCCCCAAGGGCCAGACGCTGCCCGCCGGGCACACCGAACCGAGCTTCGGCCCGTGTGCGCGCCTGGATTACGAACTTGAGCTGGGTATCTGGATTGCCCGGGGTAACGAGATGGGGCAGGCGATTCCGATCGCTGAAGCCGATCAGCACCTGGCAGGCCTGTGCCTGCTCAACGATTGGTCGGCGCGTGATATCCAGGCCTGGGAATACCAGCCGCTGGGGCCGTTCCTGTCCAAGAGCTTCATCACCACGCTGTCGCCCTGGGTGGTCACCGCCGAGGCCCTGGAGCCTTTCCGCTGCGCCCAACCGGCGCGTGCGCAAGGTGATCCACAACCGTTGCCCTACCTGCTTGACCCACGTGACCAGGCCAACGGCGCCTTCGACATCGAGCTGGAAGTGCTGCTGATCACCGAGCGCATGCGTGAGCAGGTCTTGCCGGCCCACCGCCTGGCGCTGAGCAACACCCTGAACATGTACTGGACCGTGGCGCAGCTGATTGCCCATCACAGTGTCAACGGCTGCCAGTTGCAGCCAGGCGACCTGTTCGGTTCGGGCACGCTGTCCGGCGCTTCGCCCGACGCCTACGGCAGCCTGCTGGAGACCACCTTGGGTGGCAAGCAGCCGGTGGAGCTGGCCAGTGGCGAGCAGCGCAAGTTCCTCGAGGATGGCGATGAGATCATCCTGCGTGCCCGTTGCAAGCGTGATGGCGTGGCCAGCATCGGCTTTGGTGAGTGCCGCGGCAAGATCATCGCCGCCAACTGAGGGAGCAGGGCAATGGAGCTGTACACCTACTACCGTTCCACCTCTTCCTACCGGGTGCGCATTGCCCTGGCGCTCAAGGGCCTGGATTACCAGGCCCTGCCGGTCAATCTGCTCAAGGGCGAGCAGCGCGGTACCGAGTATGTAGCGGTGAATCCGCAGGGCCGGGTACCGGCTCTGCGCACCGACGATGCCCAGCTGCTGGTACAGTCGCCGGCGATCATCGAGTACCTGGAAGAGGTTTATCCACAGCCTGCGCTGTTGCCCCGTGGCGCTGCAGCACGGGCCAGGGTGCGCGGTGTGGCGGCGATCATCGGTTGCGATATCCATCCGTTGCACAACGTCAGTGTGCTCAACCAGTTGCGCCAGTTGGGCCATGACGAGGCCCAGGTCAACCAGTGGATTGCCCACTGGATTGGCCAAGGCCTGGCGGCTGTAGAGCAGCTGATCGGCGATGATGGCTACTGCTTTGGTGAGGCGCCGGGGCTGGCAGACGTCTATCTGGTCCCGCAACTGTATGCCGCCGAGCGATTCAACATCGACCTTGGCAGCTATCCGCGTATCCGCCGGGTTGCGGCATTGGCCGCCAGGCATGCTGCATTCGCCAAGGCGCACCCGTCCTGCCAGCCGGATACACCGCCTCAGTGAATCGAACGGTTCGCCAGCGGTAGCTGGCCGATGCGTTCGGACAGCTTCAGGCGCTGGACCGGATCCTCGGTGAGCAGCAAGGCATGCTCCAGGTCGAAGCGTTCGGCCTGCGGGCAGTCGAGGTGTTGGTAGAGCGAGGCGCGGGTCATGTAGTCGCTGACTTGCACCGGGCCCAGTTGCATGACCCGTTCGGCGTCGACCAGCGCGGCCAGGTGGTTGTCATTGCTGATATGCAGCTGGCGCAAATTACGCGAAAGGCGCTGCAGCATCTGGGCCGGGCTGGCCGTGTGCAGGTGCTCGGCTGTCAGCGGCACATGCGGGCCAAACTGGCGGGCCAGCAACTCGCGGCAATCATTGGGGTACAGGCGCCGGCCACCGCAAGGGTCGAGCAGGTGATCGGCACCGGGTACGCGCAGCAGAAAGTGCCCTGGGAATGCCACACCCTCCAGCGCTATGGACAGGCGCCGGGCCAGCTCCAGGGTAATGATGGCCAGCGCCAGCGGTTGGCCCCGGCGGCGCAGCAAAACCTTGTCCATCAGTGCTGCCTGCGGGCGCAGTGGGTGGAATTCATCCTGCTGGAAGCCCAGCGCATTGAGTTGGCGCAGCAGTGGCTGAGCCAGCTCGCACACCGGCAGCATCGGCAGGCTGGCGCTGATTTCGGCTTGCAGGTGGTGCAGGCTGGCAAGGCTGGCTGCGGGCTCGACCTTGCGATCGTGCTCGGCGGCAATCCACAAGGCAGCTTCCAGCAAGGCGACCGGTTCGCGTTCCAGGCAGGCCAGGCAGGCTTGGCGTGGGTTCATGGGGGCATCTCCGCATACCCTTGAGTAATAGCGCTGGCGTCGTGATTCGTCCAGTGGTCCGGTCGCAGCTTGGCGTGCATGTGGATGCCTATACTGCTAGGAGCACCTCCCAGGGGAGCCCGCCGATGTTCGCGCTGATGCAAAGCACCCGCACTCAGTCACTGCACCTGTTCACCGACCCGAAAACCGGCCTCAAGGCTGTGGTGGCCATTCATAACGAGATTAGAGGCCCGGCGCTGGGAGGTTGCCGCTACCTGCCCTACGCAGACGACGAGAGCGCCATGGCCGATGCCATCCGCCTGGCGCAAGGCATGAGCTACAAGGCGGCGCTGGCCGGGCTGGCGTTGGGGGGTGGCAAGGCGGTGGTCATGCGCAACCCGCACGTGGAAAACCGCGCGGCGCTGTTCGAGGCGCTGGGGCACTTCGTCGATACCCTGCAGGGGCGTTTCATCATCGCTGTGGACAGCGGCACCTCCACGCTGGACATGGATTGCATCGCCCAGAGTACGCCCCATGTGACCAGCACAACGGCCTCGGGTGATCCCTCGCCACATGCGGCCATGGGGGTATTCGCCGGTATCCGTGCAACCTGCCTGGCCCGCCTGGGCAGCAGCGACCTCAAAGGCTTGCGCATTGCGGTGCAAGGCCTGGGCAATGTGGGTTACGCATTGGCCGAGCAATTGTACGCAGCAGGTGCCGAGTTGCTGGTGAGTGACCTGGACCCCGGTCGGGTGCGGCTGGCGGTGGAGCAGTTCAACGCCCATCCGGTGACCAACGATGCCTTGATCAGTACGCCCTGCGATATTTTTGCGCCGTGTGGCGTGGGCCCGGTGCTCAATGGCCAGACGGTGATGCAATTACGCTGTGCTGCGGTGGCAGGGGCGGCGAACAACCAGCTGACCACTTTGCAGGTGGCTGACCAACTGGAGGCTCGCGGGATTCTTTATGCTCCGGACTACGTGATCAATGCCGGTGGTTTGATCTACGTGGCAATGAAGCACCGCGGCGAGGAGCTGGGCACCATCACCGCGCACCTGGCACGGATCCCGACGCGCCTGACCGAGGTGTTCGCTCACGCTCAGGCCGAGAAGCGTTCGCCCGCCCGTGTGGCGCAAATGCTGGCGGAGCGGTTGCTATACGGCTGAAGCCGCACGGCGGCCAGGCCGTCGACATCATTCTGCAGCGTCACCTTGCAACAACTCACCCAACGCGTCCGGCTGGCTCTTGAATGCCCGCGCGAACACGTCGCGGTTCTTCGCCATGTAAATGCCGGCTTCCTCGACCTGCTGCTCGGTCAGCGACGGCACCGCCTTGTGCAGCACCTCGGCCAGGCGCTCGGCCAGTTCGAGCATCTTGTCGTGACGATCTGCTTCGGCCTTATCCATGAACAAGCGCTCCGGGTCGCGGCTGCTGCGGTACACCACTTCGACGGCCATTCATCACCTCTGTGCCTTTTTGCGGTTGGTTTATCGATCACTGTATGCGCATACAGTAATGGCAATCGCACCTCAGGTGCAACCCTTGCCGCAAAAAAGCGTAGCCCACAGGTGCCTTGCGGCAATCTGCCGCCTTCCAAAGCAGGGGCCTGGCCCTTTAACTGCATGGCACAAGCGTCACACGCGTGACGCATCATCCTTCATGTCGTATCGGGGAATCGCACATCGTGAACATCAAATGGGCAGAAAAGCTGCGCAAGGGCCTGCATGGCTCGGCCGACTCGCTGGGCAATCTGTGTGTAGAGGGGTTTCACTACCTTGCCCTGTTCGGCATCGGCGCCATTACCGCCTACGCGGCGGTGATGACGTTCCTGGACATGCTCGGCAAGGGCGGCATCAGCGTCGATGACATCCTGCTGCTGTTCATCTACCTGGAGCTTGGGGCGATGGTCGGGATCTATTTCAAGACCAACCACATGCCTATCCGCTTCCTGCTGTATGTGGCGATCACCGCGCTCACCCGCCTGCTGATCGGTGATGTGTCGCACCACAAGGCGCCGGATGAGGGCCTGCTGTACCTGTGCGGGGGCATCCTGCTGCTGGCGTTTTCGATCCTGGTGGTGCGCTACGCCTCGTACCGTTACCCCTCGACCAAGGTGCTGGACGCCAATGGCAAGGCAGTGGAAGAGGGCAAGTAGCCGTCAGTTGGCGATGGAGTGACCTGGCTGCTGGCGTGGGTCGCGGGTGAGGGCGGCCAGTACTTGCAAAGGGTTCTGCCCCAGTTCGATGGCCAAGCCCAGGCGAATGCTGTCGATGACCCGCTGCAGGCGCACCGGGTCGTTGCGCTGTGCCTGGGTTATCAGGCGCTTGGCGACCACCCCGGCATCATCGGACAGTGTCAGCATGATGCTGCCGTCCAGGCGCTCGATGCTCAGGTTTACGCGGTACTCGGGGGCGAAGGCGGCGCTGATCTGTTCGAATGGATTGTTCATGGTCTGGGCCTGCAATAGGTGATTGCAGGAATTGACCGGGTAGATGCCGGGTTGGTTCAGGGCATTTGATCGGTAGCCCTCGCGCCCCAGGGCAAGGCAATTAGCCACTGGTGTGACTACACTCCTGTGACCAAAGCCGCGATGGCTGGCCTCTGGCCTGCAAAGGAGTGCCCGTGGTTCCCTCTTCCGCTGCCCGGCAGCGTGGCGCGATCGGCCTGATGGCGGTTACCACACTGGCCCTGGCCTTGCTTTTCATGCTGGTAGTGGTCGACAGCGGCCGTCTTTACCTTGAGCAGCGCAAGTTGCAACGCATCGCCGACATGGCCGCGCTTGAAGCTGCAGGCCAGTCTGCCGTGTGCACGGGCAATGGCCCACAGGCCACGGCCATCGCCAGCGTAGCCGCCGCCCGCAACGGCCACACGCCCGGTAGCCCCTTGGTGGCCAGTTGCGGTTACCTGCAGACCGGTGCCAATAGCCTGCGCACGTTTACCAGCGACAATGCCCGTAACGAAGCGATACGGGTCGATGTCAGCAACACAGTCACCACCAGTTTTGCCGCCGGCATCTACATCCTGACCCAAGGTGGCGGGGCTCCCCTGACCACCACCCTGCAGGCCCATGCGGTGGCGTCCAAGGCATTGCCGCCACAGGCCATGCTGAGCATTCGCACTACGTTGGCTACGGTGGATTCGCAACAGTCGGTGTTGCTCGATGGCCTGCTCGGCGCCTTGGGAGGCAACGTGCAGCTTGGCCTCGCAGGCTGGAAAGGCATAGCCGCAACCGACCTCAACCTGCTCAACTACCTCGAGCAGTTGGCTGTCGACCTGCAATTGACCGTTGGCGACTACGAGCAACTGCTCAATGCCGACGCCACCGCCACACAATTGCTGGAAGCGGCGGTCAAGGTACTTGAGCAAAGCGGTGCCGCCGCCGATGTTGTCACCAACCTGGGCAAGGTCGCCCTGGGGGCCGGCAACAGCACGTTGCTGCAACTGGGCGACATTCTCGATATTCAGAACGGTACTGCCCAAGCGGGGCTGGACGCCAGCATCCAGCTGCTGCAACTGGTGCAGGGGGTGATCCAGCTGGCTGCGAGCGAAAGCGCAGCCACTGCCGACTTGCCGATTAGCGTGCTCGGCCTGATCAACGGCCGGGTGCGGCTGAAGGTGATCGAGCCGCAACAGGTCTCGGCGGTCGGCGATCCGCGTACGGATGAACTGAGGGTTCACACGGCTCAGGTACGGGCGATGATTTCGCTCGACCTGCCGCTGCTCAGCACGGTCTTCGGCTTGGTAAATGCGGTGCTCGACCTTGTCTCGCCACTGACCAACGTGCTCAGCAACCTGCTCAGCCTGAACCTGGCTTCGACACTGGAATCGTTGCTATGCCTGTTGGGTGTGCCGTGCACTGTCACCGATATCGTGCTCGTGCCTGACAAGCTTCAGCTGGACATTGGCCTTCAGGTTGCCGAAGCCACGGCACGCCTCGACCCGCAGTCTCCTGACACGTTCAGATGCTCGCCCAAGCGTTTGACCGTTCAGGCCCAGAGCGCTGCTGCCAAGCTGGCGGTGGGGCGCTTTGAATCCACTGATGCGTTCTTCACCACCGGCACTACCGCAGTCAAGGCGCTGCCATTGATCGATATCGGCACCAAGCGCTGTACCAAGCTGCTGATACTCGGAACTTGCCAAAGCCGAATACCCTACGCCGGTGGCGGCCTTGGCCTGCGGGTCGACAGCAAGCTGCTGGGCAGTGGCCCGGTAGAGCACTCGCTGGTGTTCCAGGGCCCGGTTAGCGAACCGCCCAATATCGGGCAGCCCGCCGCCTACCTGAACATGCGCCCGGTCAATGACAACGTGGTCGGCAGCCTCAGCGACACCTTGCTGGGCGTCGAGCTCCAGGCCTTCAAACCCACCGCCAACAGTGGCCTCGGCGATGTGCTGGTGATCGCCGGCAATGTACTCGGTACGGTCAAAGGCATCATCGAACCCTTGATAAGAGGGTTGCTCAGCCCCCTGATCGACCCGTTGGTCAATGTGCTGCTGAAGGTTCTGGGAATCGACCTGGTCAATACCGACGTCGGCGCCAACCTCAGTTGCTCCACCGGCCGTGCTCAGTTGGTGTTGTAGATGGGCAGCAACACTCGGAAGCAGGCGCCGTCAACACCATTGAGTGCTTCGAGCCTGCCGCCCATGGCTTCGACGATGCCGAAGCTCACCGACAACCCCAGCCCGGTACCCACGCCCGCAGGCTTGGTGGTGAAGAACGGCTCGAAGATGCGCTCGATCAGGCGTGGGTCGATACCGCCGGCGTTATCTTCCACCTGCAGGCACAGTTGCCCTTGCTCGATACGCTGGCAGATGCCGATCCGTGGGCTGGCCACCTGACGCTCGAGCAAAGCGTCCCGGGCGTTGACCATCAGGTTGATCAGCACCTGCTCGAGCTGGTCCTCATGCCCATGCACCTCCGGGCAGAAATCCGGCTCTTCGACCTGCAACGCCACACCTTTGCCGCGCAGCCCTTCAGCCAGCAACGCCACTGCGCCATCCACCGCAGTCCAGGCTGCAAACACCTGGTGCTCAAGCGCGGAGCGCCGCCCATAGGTGCGCATATGCTCCACCAGCCTGGCCACGCGCCCCACCTGTGCATCAATGCGCTGCAGCTTGCCTGTCAGGTACTCGACTTCGACCACCCCGCTTTCCACGCGCTTGAGGGTGTTGGCAATGGCCAGGCGCATCACGTTCAGCGGCTGGTTGATTTCATGCACCAGCCCTGTCGCCAACTCGCCGAGCGTGGCCATCTTGGCGCCCTGCATCAATTGTTGCTGGCTTTGCCTTACCTGCGTGTTGTCGCGCCCCACTGCCTGCACTTCCAGCAGCCGGCCTTGCTCATCGAACAGCCCACGCTCGGCCCACACCCACCAGGCATGCCTGTGCCCTGGCAGTTGCAGGCAGATCTCCGCGCTGCCCAGCGGCTGCTCCGGGGTAAGGTCGGCCAGGCGTTGCAGAAACGACAGGCGCTGGCTGTCGGACATCCATTGGCCCAGGTTCATCTCGCTCAGTTGCTCAGGTGCGCACTCCAGTTGTTCGGCGAGCGGCCGGTTGCCGAACAGCAGCTGCAGGTCCGGGGTGTAGCGGCAGATCATCGCGGGTGAATCCTCCACCAGCACCCGGTAGCGTTCCTCACTCTGGCGCACACGCTCGGCTGCCTCGGTCGCTTCGCTGACATCCAGCCACAGGCCGACCACCTCGACCGGCTGGCCAAGGTCGTCACGCAACAGCCGGGCTTCGTCCAGCACCCAGTGATAGCCACCCAAGTGGTCGCGCAGGCGATAGCGGCTGCGGACCTGGCCATCGCGCAACAGCGTACGTGTTCGCTCAAGCCATAGCGCCCGGTCGTGCGGGTGTACCGCCTGGCCTGGATGGCGCGCCAGCTCGCTATCTTTGGGCCAGCCCAGCATCGGCGTCAGGCTGGCGCTGAAAAACTCGCTGTGCAACGCGCCCTCGCAACAGCGCTGGATATAGATCACCGCAGGCGAACTGGCGATCAGGTTCTCCAGCCGGGCGCGCGCGGCGCTGGCCTGAAGCTCCTGGGCTTTCAGTGCGCTGATGTCGAGCACAAAGCCGTGCCCCTGCCCGCCGTGCAACTGCCCGACCCAGTGCAGCCAGCGAGGCGCCGCGCCACTGTCGGCTTCGAGCAGCCGCACGTTCAAGCTCAATGCCACACCGTTGCGCAGCTGCTCCAGGGCCATTTGCGCAGCCTCCCGATCAGCCGGGTGCAGGCGCGCCAGCCATTGCTCGATGCTCACCGCACTGGGCAGGCCAAGGCTGGCGGCCAAGGCCGGATCGAAATGCAGCGGCCCTTGCCCCGGCCATTGCCACCAGCCTGCGCCCAGTTGCTGTTGCAGCTCGTCCAGGTGGCGCGAGCGCTGCTGCAGCTGGTGTTGCCGCAGGCGCGCGAGCAGCGGCTCGAGCAAGGCTTGCAAGAGCGCCTTGGCCGCCTCTGGTGAAGGCACCGATGGCGCGCCCGCACACAGCAACCAGGCCTGAACCTCATGGCCATGGCTGTAAGGCACAAGGAACAGCGGTAACCCAGCGCACGTCGCCCGCCAGTGCGGCAAGTCAGGCGCGACCTGCTGAAAATGGGCGGGAAGCGCCTGCAGCCACGGCTGCAAGCGTTGGTCATCGGGCCAAGGCCAGTCGTTTTCGCTGCAGGTATGCGCCCGCCAGCCCGATGGGTCCGCCAACATCAGGCGTACCGAGCCGGCATGCCAGTGCTCGGCCAGGCGCAGCAGTTGCTCGGCGGTCGTCTGCGTCAGCCAGTCTTCGCTGCAGTCACGCACGGCCTGGCCGACGTCTGCGGCCAGCTGGCGCAAGGTCAGGCACTGCTCCTGCTGAGCGCCTTGGCGCAGCAGGTCGCTGATATCGAACAGCTGCAGCAGCCAGCCGACAGCCTGGTGTTGCAGCCAGCCACGGGTCTGCAGGGCCTGGCCGTGCACGGTGTGAAAATCCAGGTCCAGTGCTTGCCCTTGCCAATCGGCGGGCACACCTTCGAGGGCCAGCCAGCTGTGCCGATACAGGTAGTCGTGCACCCGCGCCTGCGCGTGGCTGGGTACGGCCAGCAGCGTGCGCAAGGGCCCGGCCAGGCGCAGCACATGCCCCTGATCGTCCAGCCACACCTGCAGGCCCACGGCATGCGGCACCTGCGCGGCGGGCTCTGCGCCATGGCTGCCCAGCCGGCGATCGAACAGGCCACTCACAGTTGCAGGCTCGCTTCGGCCTGCAAGCTCTCAGGCAAGCGGGGCACTTCGCCAATCAGCGGTATCACCAGCAGCGGCAGCACCTTGTGCAGTTTGCTTTTCGGATAATTGATCGTCACCTTCAGCAGCTTGTCATCATCCATGCTCACCTGCGCATCGGCCGGCTGGAAGTCGAGTGCCTCAGGCATCCAGGCCAACTGCTCGCGGATCACTGCATGGGCAAGCGCCTGTACATCGTCGTCATAGGTCTCGCTGCTCGGGTCCAGAGCCACGCAGCGGCGCACGGCCTCGCTGCTGGCCTGGTTGAACGATTGCAGCATCAGCATTGGCAGGGTGTAGCTGACCAGGCCGTAGAACACTGTGAAAAAGATCATGAAGACGGCGACGAACTCGATGGCTGCCGCGCCTTTTTGCCGTGCTACCGGGCCTGCTTGCATGATTGCGTCTACCCTGACGAGGAGTCCTGAGTTACAGCATAGAAGCCTTCGACGAACAGGGATGGCCAATTGCCAATATCCAGTATCGCCCTGCTGCTGTGGCTTGCCTTGTGCAGCCGGCAAGATGTCCGCGAACGGCAGATTTCCAACCTTCTGACCCTGGGCGTCGCAGCCTGTGCGCTGGTGTGGCTGGCGGTTACCGGGCATAGCTGGATCGGCGCCCGGGCCAGTGATGCCGGCTGGGCACTGGCGATTGTGTTGCTGCTCACGTTGCCCGGCTACGCGATGGGGCGTTTCGGTGCCGGCGACGTCAAGTTGCTCGCCGCGCTGGGGCTGGCCACCAGCCAGGACTACGTGCTCGGTACGTTCATCGGCGCCGGCGGCACCTTGCTGGTCTGGGCGCTGTTGCGACGGTGGGCGCGGCGCAGGGCAGGGCAGGGGGCTGAAAAGCAGCCTTTCGCGCCCTTTGTGCTGGTGGGTTTTTTGCTGACCAGCGTGTGCCTGCAGTGAGAGCGCCAGGCCCGGTCAGTTGTTCGACTCAGTCATCTTGGTCCAGCGATAGAAATCCGGAATGGCGTACTTGTAGGTTTCCAGCCAGCGCTGCTTGGACAGATCACGCTCGCGCGCCGTCTGCACCTGCAGGCGCGTGGACGCCTGTTCGCCACTGGACTGCACCCGCAGCAGCGCTTCGGTTGCCGTCAGCGCAGGCGGTTGCTGGCGTGGGTAATCCTCTGCCCAGGCCGTGGTAATACCGGTGCAGCAGGCCAGCAGCATCACATACCTGATCATGACCTTCTCCTTTGCTCAGTTGACCATCACACCTGCGCCACTGGCCGAAGCTATCGGCCCGCGTCCTGTGGCTTTGATCTGGCTGGCGCGTGCCTGGGCCTGGGCAAACTGCGCCGGTTTGAGCCGCAGGCGGCCGACCAGGTCGGTGGCTTGCTGCCAGTTGTCCTGCAGCAGCGCCAAGGTCACCAGGTTGACGGCGGGCAGCGGGTTGTCATCCTTGAGCTCGATGGCGGTCAGGAATTCGAACCGTGCCTGTTCATACCGGCCCATGCTCATCAGCACCACACCCAGGTCGTTGCGAACCCGCTCGTCGGTGGGGGCCAGACGCGCCGCACGCTGCAGGTTCTGCAAGGCCTGCACGTCATCGCCCCGGGCCGAGGCGAGCTGGCCCAGGCCATGCTCACCCTCGGCCGCGAGGCAGCCGCCGATCAGGCTGCGGTACAGCGGTTCTGCTTCGCTACGCCCCAACAAGCGCGAGACCCTGGCCTTGCGCAAGCGTACCTGGTCGAGGGTGTTGGGCAACTGCTCCAGGTGCGCCAGGCTGGCATGCGGGCGGCCATCGTTGAGCATCTCGTCCGCCAGGTTCAGCGCCAGTTGCTGATCGGCGTTCGGCTTGCCGCAGCTCGAGGTGCCGAACAAGTGTCCGAACCCTTCAGGCTGCTGGCCGGCGCATCCTGTCAGCAAGAGCAGGCCGGTGAACAACAGGGTCGCTTTCATCCATTACTCCCTAGGGGCCCAAGGCCCGCGTCAAGGCGGAAAATCCCGGCCCGGCCAGGACGATGAGCAGTGCCGGGAAGAGGAATACCATCATCACCGCCGACATTTTTGCCGACATTTTCGATACCCGTTCCTGCATGCGTGTCAGGCGCCGGTCATCGAGCAGGTCCTTGAGTGCGAGCAGCGATTTCATCGCACCACTGCCCTGTACCAGCAACTGTTGAAGGATCACGCAGGTGTCGATGAACTCATCCACGGCCAGTACCCGGGCGCTCTTTTCCAGCTCCGGGCCGAGCGCCAGGCCCGAGTCCACCCGTTGCAGCACCTGGCGCAACTCTTCGCTGATTTCGGGGACCAGCGCCTGGCCTTCCTGGCTCAGCACGCGCAGTGCCTGCTCTACGGCCAGGCCGGTCTCGAAGAGAATGCGCAGCAGCGGAATCATCAGGCTGACTTCCTGGGCGATACGCTGCTGGCGCCGTCTGGCGGCAACCGCCAGCAAGCGCTTGGGCAACAGGTAGCTGGCACCCAAGGCGCATAACGGCCAGACCAACCAGTGCGTGCCTTCACCGCCTAGCACGCCTTGCTGCAGGATCAGTGTCAGCACGACCGCCAGCAGCGGCAGCCCCAGTTGCATGGCAGCGAACAGCGCCCGCTGGCGGCTGCGGCGCCAGCCGACACGGTCAAGCAAGGCTTGGGTTTCCCCGTCGAGTTTCTGCAGGCGCCGCCCCAGCGGGCTACTGCCCAGCCAGTGCAGCCAGTCCCCCAGGCGCTCCTCGCGCGCCAACCGCCCCTGCAGCCTGCGAGCGACCAGGTAGCGGGCACGCAACTGCCGGGCGGCCTGCAAGCCAAGCAAGCCGGCGGCGATGAACAGGCACACGGCGCAGAGCAACAAGGCCATGGTCAAAGGCTCCTCATCATGCGCCACAGCACCAGGCAGCCGACCACCTGCAGGGCGAAGGCGAACAGCAGCATCATCTGGCCGCTGCTGTCTTGCCACATGGTCAGCAGGTAGTGCGGATTGGCCATCAGGAAGTAGCCGACCATGCACAGCGGCAAGGCACCCAGGATCATCGCTGTGATGCGGGTTTCGCCGGTCATGGCCTTGAGCTGACGGCTGCCTTGTTCGCGCTCGCGGATCAGCTTGATCAGGTTCTCCATCAGCTCGCTGGTATTGCCGCCGTAGCGCTGGTTGATGCGCAGCCCCATGGCGAACAGACGCAGCTCGTCCTGGTTGTAAAGCTCGGCCAGTTCGTTGACCGCATCGTCCAGCGGCACGCCCAGCTGTACGTTGCGCCGTACCCGGGTCATGGTCGAGCGCAAGGGCTCGCGAGAGCCGTCGATACCACCAAGGACCGCATCATTGAGGGTGCGCCCGGCCTTGAGGCTGCGCACGCTGTAGTCCAGCAAAGCGGGCAGCTGTTCGACAAGCTGATGCACGCGCCGTCGGCATAGCCAACTGAGGGTGAAATAGCCGAGCAGCGGCAGGCCGACCAGCACCATCAGCCCGGCCACCCACCCGGCCCCCAGCAGCGCCACCAGTGCCAGGCCGAGCCAGGCCAGCAGCCAGCGCTGCGGTTGCCAGTCGGTTGCGCCAAGCCCGGCACGTTGCAACAGCGGCTCGAGCCAGGCGCGCCGTGCATTGCCGCTGCGGACCAATTCAAAGGCACGCCCCAGGCGCTGGAGAATGCGCTGTTCGCTGCGCTTGTACAGGCCCCGGCGAAACAGCATCAGGGAGACGCCCAGCAGCAAGGGCGACAGCGCCAGCAGCAAGGGGCCGGTCATGGCACACCTTCATGGCGCAGTTTGCTGCCCGCGGGGTTCGGCGCCTCCCGCAGAAACACGTCGCCGCCGCGGCGGTCGAGGCGGAACAGGGTATTGGTCACATACACGTCGTCACGCACGCCGACCACTTCCAGGATTTCACTGACGCAGCGGCGACCGTCGGGCAGGCGGGTCAGCTGGATCACCACGTCCAGTGCCGCGCAGATCATCTGCCGCAAGGTCTTCTCGGCGATCTGCCGCCCGCTCAGGCCAACCAGGGTTTCCAGGCGCAGCAAGGCGTCCTGCGCGGTGTTGGCGTGCACCGTACTCATCGAGCCGTCGTGGCCAGTGTTCATCGCGGTGAGCACGTCCAGCACCTCGGTGCCGCGGATCTCGCCGAGGATGATACGGTCCGGGCGCATGCGCAGGGCATTGCGGATCAGCTCGCTGGCCTTGATCTCGCCGTGCCCCTCGGCATTTGGCGGGCGGGTTTCCAGGCGTACCACGTGGGGATGGTGCAGTTGCAGTTCGGCGACGTCTTCGATGGTCACCAGGCGCTCGCGCGGGGCGATCATCTGGCTGAGGATGTTCAGCAGGGTGGTCTTGCCGGTGCCGGTGCCGCCGCTGACCAGGATGTTGCAACGCCGACCCACGGCGCGCTCGAGGAAGTCGAAAATGTGCTGGTCGATGGCACGGGTGGCGAGCAGGTCGGCACTTTTGAGCATGTCCTGGCGGAATTTGCGGATCGACAGGCACGGCCCGTCCAGGGCCACGGGTGGAATGATTGCATTGACCCGGCTGCCGTCGGGCAGGCGCGCGTCGACCATCGGCGACGATTCGTCCAGCCTGCGCCCGAGCGGTGCAAGGATGCGCTGCATGACGCGCTCGACGTGTTGGGCATCGATGAAACGCAGGTCGGTCTGTTGCAACTGCCCGGCCCGCTCGACGAACACCCTGTGCGGCCCGTTGACCAGAATCTCGGTGACACTGGCGTCCCGCAGCAGCACCTCCAGCGGCCCGAACCCGGTCAGTTCGTCGACCAGTTCTTCGGCCAGGCGCTCCATTTCGTAGCGTGACATTGCCAGGCGCAGTCGCGCCACGTAATCGCCCACCTGCTCCAGCACAAACTGCGTCAGTGCCGGGCGCGCGCCTTCGAGCAGGTTGCGGCCGCTGTCTTCGATGGCATCGATGGCAAAGCGGTGCAGTGCACGCTTTAACGCATATGGGTCGCCAGAGGCATGGTTGGGGCCGCCGAAGGGTTGGTCGCCGTTCATTTGCTGCCCCATAGCCGACGCAGCCAGGTAAAGGCCGGTGGCCCAAGGTTTTCCGAACGCTGCGCCAAGCGCTCACCCAGGCCGCGCAGGGCTTGGGTAAGGTTTTCGCGCGGGGCCAGTTCGAACAGGCTCAGGCCCTGGTTTTTCACGTTCAGCCGCACCTCGGGGCTGTCGGGCATGACCTTGAGCAGCGGCAGCGCATAGCGCTTGGCCAGGCTCTCGGCATCCGGGGCGACATTGCCCAGGTAGCGGTCGACCAAGAGGCTGGCATGCTCCAGCTTGATGCCATGATCGCGCCACAGCTCCAGCACTTCGAGGTTGCGCCGGCAGTCGAGGATGTTCTGGTCGGTATAGATGATGAGCTTGTCGCAGTGGCTGATGATGGTGCGCAGGGCTTCGCTGTCGGCATGCCCGGTCAGGTTCACGACGATGTGCTGGAAGTGCTGGCGCAGTGCGCTGAGCAGCATGTACAGCTCGGCGGCACTGGTCTGGCGCAGCGGGTCATCGTTTTCGGCGAAGGTCAGCAGGCGCAGGCCTTTCTTGTCGCGGGTGAAAGCACTGTCGATCAGGGTGGTGTCGAGCCGGCGCAGGTGGCGCAGGGCATCGCCGAAATAGAACGACGCCTCCAGCCCCAGCAGCGCCAGGCTGTCGCCACGTGGCATGCCCAGGTCCAGCAGCAGGGTCTGCTGGCCGCTTTCCTGTACCACCCGCGCCAGGTGCGTGGTCAGCAAAGCGCCGTCGGCACCGGTCTGCACGCCGTACAGCACGGTCAGGCCGCCCAGGCTTGGGTTGTTGGTGACGGTGGGCATGCGCTTGCCCAGCCGCCGGACCAGCCCGGCCACTTCACTGGCCCGTGAGCCGTAGGCGACGAAATCGCGGGCGCCGGCACGCATGGCGTGCAGCACCAGTTGATTGTCCATGCCATCGCCCAGAGCGACGATCGCCAATAGCGGCTTGGCTTCAAGCACGCCCTCGATCAGTGCGCACTGATTGACCAGTTGCTCACGGTCCAGGCCGATGAACACCAGGGTGCTGAAGGTCGCATTGATCAGCGCCAGCAGCTCATCGAGGCTGCCGCCACTGGCGCCGATCACCTGGCCTTGGGGTGCCAGCGCGCTCTGCAGCCACTGCAGGTCTTCTTCATTGCGGGTGATGCCCAGAAAGGTCTGGTTGAGGCTCTCGTTCATCGTGATAACCCGCTTTGGCCATCGAAGTTGCCGTTTTCCATGAAGAACAGCCGGCCCCAGCTGGGGTCGTAGGTACGCAACCCTTCGCCGGGCAGTTCCGGCAGGCGGGCATTGGCCGCCAGCGGTTGAACCAGGTGCGGGGTGACGATCATCAGCAACTCGGTCTCCTCACGTATCAGGGCCGATTGCCGGAAGAACGCGCCAAGGATCGGCAGGTTGCCCAGCCCGGGGAGCTTGTCCACGGCGGAGCGGGTGTTGTTGCCGACCAGGCCGCTGATGATGAAGCTCTCGCCATCGGCCAGGGAAATGCTGGTATCGGTGCGCCGTATGCTCAGCCCCGGTACGCTTGTGCCGCCAATGGTCACCGCGTTGGTGTAATCCAGCTCGCTGACTTCAGGCGCTACCTTCAGGGTAATGCGGTCGCGGCTGATCACGGTCGGCGTCAGTGCCAGACGCACGCCGAACTCCTTGTACTCGATCGAGAAGTTGTCACTGCCGGCGCTGGGCACCGGGATCGGTATCTCGCCACCGGCCAGGAAGCTTGCAGTCAGGCCGCTGAGCACGGTGAGGCTGGGGCGCGCCAGGGTGTAGGCGAAACCGCTGTTTTCCAGGGCATTGATGGCCGCCAGGAAGCGGCTGCTGCCGCCGCCCCAGACGATGTTGAACACCCCGTCGTTGAGCGGGATCTGTGGCGAGGTGACAGGCACGGCGCCCGGTGTCACCGAAGTGCCTGGCACGGTACCCGGCGATCCGATCAGGCTGTTGTTCGAGCCGCTGAAAAACAGCCGGGCGCCGGCTTCCTTGTACTTGGTGCGGCGCACCTCGACGAAGCGGATATCGGCCTGCACCTGGCTTGGCAACTCCGGATCCAGCGACGGTGGCAGGCCCGTTTCGGCCATGGCGGCGCTGGCCTGGCCTTTGACGAACAGCATGGCCCGGTGTGGCGCCGGTGCGCAGGCTGTCCACAGCATGAGCGTGGTATTGCCTTGGCCCACGGCCGTCACCAGTACGGCGCGGTCACCGCTGGGTTGCACGTCGGCAACCTTGGGGTCGCCGACGGCGGCGCGGGTGATCGCCAGCGGCAAGCGCAATTCTTGCTGCAGGCCTTGGTCGATTTCGATCACTGAAGGCAGCTGGGCAAATGCTTCGCAGCCGTTGCTGGCGGCATGGGCCTTCGGCAGCAGCGCAACCATGAGCAGGGCAAGGCACGCGAGACTGAAGAACCGTTTTGAACTGCAACGCTCGGAACTACGCATACTGCATCCTTGCCTTGTCAGGGAGTCTTGTTGGCGTCCGCGGCCTGTGCGCCACGGATGATCTGCATGCTTGCAACGGCTGCAGCGGTTGAGGCGGTTTTGGCCAATGGCGCCTGGGAAAGCTGGCTGAACCGATAGAGTTCCCGGTTGATGCTTTCTACCTGCGGTTGGCTATCCGCTTGGGCCCAATAGCGGGCCAGCCGCTGCTCGGCGGCACTGCGCACGGCCAGGCGCAGGGTGCCGACCTGGGCTGCCAGCATCAGGCGGCTGGCCAAGGCTTCAGGGACTGCCAGCACCACGGTGCGGGTGCTTGCGAGGTTGCCTGGGGTCGCCTGCTCGCGTCGGGCCTTGAGCTCCTCGGCGGTCAGTGCCGGGCGGCCGTCATTGGTAACGCCCATCTGTTCCCCGACGCTCAGCACGCGCAGGGCCGGCAGCACGACCTGGGCAGAAGACTGCGGGTTGTTGGCCTCTTCGCGCAGGTACAGCAGCACGTCGACAAAATCACCCGGGTACAGTTGTCCGGCGGCGCCGACCACGTCGTCCACGCCTACCGCAACGGCCCGCTCGTGGGCACGGATCATCCGTGCCAGCGGTCCGCCGGGCTGGAAGCTCGACTCGTCCAGCCAGCTACCTGCGGCCAGTGGCCTGGCGCTGCTGCGTCCGATCACTTGGTCCACTTGCTGGAAGGCACCGGCAGGGACTACCTGCAAGCGCTCGAGCAGCA
>NZ_MOMO01000138.1:0-5486 GCF_009933855.1 Pseudomonas sp. SG-MS2
ACCTGATCGTGCTCACCGGCAACGTCGCCCTGGAATCGATGGGGTTCAAGACCTTCGGTTTCTCCGGCGGCCGGGCGGATGTGTGGGAGCCGGACGAAGACGTGTACTGGGGTTCGGAAAAGGTCTGGCTGGGCGGCGACACCCGTTACGGCAAGGACCAGGTCAAGGCCCAGGCGCCCGGGCAGGGGGACCTGGTGGCCGAACCCGCCAAGCATGGTGAAGAACAGAACCGCGACCTGTCGGCCGAGCGCAACCTGGAAAACCCGCTGGCCGCCGTGCAGATGGGCCTGATCTACGTCAACCCGGAAGGCCCGGAAGGCAACCCCGACCCGGTGGCTTCGGGCAAGGATATCCGCGAAACCTTCGGCCGCATGGCCATGAACGATGAAGAAACCGTGGCCCTGATCGCCGGTGGCCATGCCTTCGGCAAAACCCATGGCGCAGGCCCTGCTGATAACGTCGGCCCCGAACCGGAGGCCGCCGGCCTTGAACTGCAAGGCCTGGGCTGGGCCAACAAATTTGGCACCGGCAAGGGTGGCGACACCATCACCAGCGGCCTGGAAGTGACCTGGACCTCTACGCCAACGCGTTGGAGCAACGAGTACCTGAACAACCTGTTCAACTTCGAGTGGGAACTGACCAAGAGCCCGGCCGGTGCCCACCAGTGGCAGCCCAAGGAGGGCAAAGGCGCTGGCACCGTGCCGGATGCCCATGACCCAGGCAAACGCCACGCACCGTCCATGCTCACCTCTGACTTGGCCCTGCGCTTCGACCCGATCTACGAGCCGATTGCCCGGCGCTTCAAGGACAACCCCGACCAGTTGGCAGACGCCTTCGCCCGTGCCTGGTACAAGCTGATCCACCGCGACATGGGCCCGCTGGCACGTTACCTCGGGCCGGAAATGCCCAACGAGGAACTGCTCTGGCAAGACCCGCTGCCCAAGGCCGATCAAGCGTTACCCAGTGAGCAGGACATTGCCGCGCTCAAGAGCAAGATACTGGCGTCGGGATTGAGCGTCGGTGAGCTGGTATCCACCGCCTGGGCGGCCGCCTCGACGTTCCGTGGTTCCGACAAGCGCGGTGGCGCCAACGGTGCGCGCCTGCGCCTGGCGCCGCAGAAGGACTGGCCAGCCAACCAGGGCACGGGCAAAGTGCTGGCGGCACTGGAGCAGATCCAGGGTGAATTCAACAACGGTGGCAAGCACATCTCTCTGGCCGACCTGATTGTGCTGGCCGGTACCGCCGCCGTGGAAAAGGCCGCCAAAGATGCCGGCTACGCTGGCAACGTGCAATTCCGCCCGGGCCGTGTCGACGCCTCCCAGGAACAGACCGATGTCGAGTCGTTTGCCGTGCTCGAGCCACTGGCTGACGGTTTCCGCAATTTCACCAAGGCGCGTTACAGCGTCAAGGCCGAGAAACTGCTGCTGGATAAAGCCCAGTTGCTGACCCTGACCGCGCCGGAACTGACCGTGCTGATCGGCGGCCTGCGGGTGCTCGGTGCCAACCATGGCGGCAGCAAGGACGGCGTGTTCACCGACCAGCCTGGCACCCTGAGCAATGACTTCTTCCGCAACCTGCTGGACATGGGTGTGGAGTGGAAGGCCACCTCGGGCGACAACGAAAGCTTCGAAGGCCGCGACCGCAAGACCGGGCAGGTGAAGTGGACAGGCACCCGTGTGGACCTGGTGTTCGGCTCGCACGCGCAGTTGCGGGCGCTGAGCGAGGTGTATGGCAGCAGCGATGGCAAGGACAAGTTCGTCAAGGACTTCGTTGCGGCTTGGGTGAAAGTCATGGAGCTGGATCGTTTTGATTTGAAATAAACGTGATGGCTGGGGCTGCTTTGCAGCCCAATCGCCGGCAAGCCGGCCCCCACAGTTACACCACAAAGCCTGAAGGCGGTGGAGTGCTTGTGGGGGCCGGCTTGTTTGCAATGGGGCAGTGGCCATCGCGCCAATTCCAGGTCGGATAGGTACAAAAGCGTCCTCGTTCGTTCTGCTGCAATGCACCTCAGGCGGCCGGCCTGAAACAGCGTGCTCACAACGACAAGGAACACCGACCATGCAAATGCCCCAGACCCTGAAGATCCGCAACGGCAACAAGGCCAAACCGACCTTTTCCGCACAGGAATATGCCGCCCGGCATGCCCGGTTGCGGGCCTACATGGCCGAGCAGGATATCGAGGCGGCGATCTTCACCTCGTACCACAACGTCAACTACTACAGCGACTTCCTTTACTGTTCGTTCGGTCGCCCTTATGCACTGGTGGTGACCCACGACAAGGTGGTGTCGATCAGCGCCAACATCGACGGTGGCCAACCCTGGCGTCGCACGGTCGGCACCGACAACATCGTCTATACCGACTGGCAGCGCGACAACTACTTCGTGGCCATCCAGCAGGCGCTGCCGCTGGCGTCGCGTATCGGCGTGGAGTACGACCACCTCAACCTGCAGAACCATGCCAAGCTCGCTGCCTGCTACCCAAGGGCCGAGCTGCTGGACATCGGTGCGCCCTGCATGCGCATGCGCATGATCAAGTCCGCCGAAGAACAGGCGCTCATTCGCCACGGTGCGCGGGTGGCTGACATTGGCGGTGCGGCGGTGGTCGAGGCGCTGCAGGACCAGGTGCCGGAATATGAAGTGGCACTGCATGCCACCCAGGCGATGGTCCGCGAGATCGCCCGCAGTTTCCCCGACAGCGAGTTGATGGACACCTGGACCTGGTTTCAGTCGGGGCTCAACACTGACGGTGCGCACAACCCGGTGACCAGCCGCAAGGTCAACCCGGGCGACATTCTCAGCCTCAACTGCTTCCCGATGATCGCCGGCTACTACACCGCACTGGAGCGCACGTTGTTTTTGGGCCACTGCCCGGACGAGCACTTGCGCCTGTGGCAGGCCAACGTCGAGGTGCACGAGGCAGGGCTCAAGCTGGTGCGCCCGGGCATGCGCTGCTGCGATATCGCCCGCGAGCTGAACGAGATCTTCCTGCGCCATGACCTGTTGCAGTACCGCACCTTCGGCTATGGCCACTCGTTCGGCACCCTCAGCCACTACTACGGCCGCGAGGCAGGGCTGGAGCTGCGCGAGGATATCGATACGGTGCTGGAACCGGGCATGGTGGTATCGATCGAACCGATGATCATGCTGCCCGAAGGGCTGCCGGGGGCAGGGGGCTACCGCGAGCATGACATCCTGATCGTCAATGAAACGGGTGCCGAGAACATCACCAAGTTCCCGTATGGACCGGAGCGCAACATCATTCGCAAATGATGACAGGTGCCGGCCTCTGCGCGAACGAAGAGGCCGGCACAAACAACACAACAACAATTAACTGTATGACCTTCAGACCCTGCCTCCAATTAGAAGAACCAGAGGGTATCCGTCATGTCCAGCACCACCCTGAATGCTCCCACCCTCGCCGGTGCCTCCCAAGGCGCCGAACGCCAGGCCCTGCGCAAGGCCGCCCGTGCCAGTTTCATGGGCAACTTCGTCGAATGGTTCGATTACGCGGCCTACGGCTACCTGGCGACCATCATCGCCGCCACCTTCTTTCCGCAAACCGACAAGACCAGCGGCCTGCTGGCGACGTTCGCGGTATTCGCCCTGTCCTTCCTCGTACGCCCGCTGGGCGGGGTGGTGTGGGGCCATTTTGGCGATCGCCATGGGCGGCGCAACGCGCTGTCACTGTCGATCCTGATCATGTCGATCTCGACCTTCTGCATCGGCCTGCTGCCGGGGTATGCGCAGATCGGCCTGTGGGCACCGTGCCTGCTGTTGCTGATCCGCCTGGTGCAAGGTTTTTCCGCTTCGGGCGAGTATGCCGGCGCTGCGGCGTTTCTCGCCGAATACGCACCGCCTGGCCGACGGGGGCTGTACACCAGCATCGTGCCGGCCAGCACCGCAGCCGGGCTGTTGTTCGGTGCGGCATTCGTCGCGGCCTTGCATGAGCTGCTCAGCACTGAAGACTTGCACAGCTGGGGCTGGCGCCTGCCATTTTTGCTGGCGGCGCCGTTTGGCCTGGTGGGACGTTATATCCGCATGAGCCTGCAGGACACACCCAAGTTCCTGGAGATGGAACAGCGGCTGGAAAGCAAGGCTTGCATGACGCCGGCGCCGATCCGCGAACTGCTCAGCCGGCACCGCCGCAGCCTGGCCATCGGTATCGGGGTTACCTGCCTCAATGCTGTGGCGTTCTACCTGCTGCTCAGCTACATGCCCACTTACCTGTCGAATGAAATGGGCATGAGCGAGCGTGACTCGTTCATCGCCTCGACGGTTTCGCTGGCCACCTACATTGGCCTGATTTTCCTGATGGGACGCCTGTCTGACCACTTTGGCCGCAAGACCATGCTGGTGGTTGCTTCACTGCTGTTCCTGGGGTTGACCGTGCCGCTGTTCAAGCTGCTCGATGGCCAGCCGCTGCTGGTGGTGCTGGCGATCCAGATCTTCTTCGGGGCGATGCTGGCGATGAACGACGGCACCTTGCCGTGCCTGCTCGCGGAAATTTTCCCCACCCGCGTGCGTTTCAGTGGCTTTGCCTTGAGCTTCAACCTGGCCAACGCCTTGTTTGGCGGGACGGCACCGTTCATCGCCACCTGGTTGATTCATGTGACCGGTAGCAAACTGGCGCCGGCCGGGTACCTGCTGGCGGCAGCGTTGGTGGCGCTGGTTGCCATGTTGATGTGCCGGGAAACGGCCCATGATGAACTCAAAGACTGAGGTATCAGTGCAACGATGCCTGCCGCCGTTCCCCCAGCGGTGACAGGCCAAAGAAGCGGCTGTAGCTCTTGGAAAAATGCGCCGGCGAGCTGAACCCGCACGCCAGCGCCACCTCCCGCACCTGCACGTCGCTGCGCAACAGCAATTCCCGCGCCCGCGACAGCCGCAACTCCAGGTAATACTGGCTGGGCGTGCGCTGCAAATACTTGTGGAACAGCCGCTCGAGCTGGCGCACGGTCACCTCGTTGAGGCTGGCCAGTTCCTCCAGCGCCAGCGGCTCCTCCAGATTGGCCTCCATGATCGCCACCACTTGGCTAAGCTTGGGCTGGGCACTGCCCAGCAAGGTGCGCAACGGTACGCGCTGCCGTTCGCGCTCGCCGCGCACTCGGTCGCACAGCAGCAACTCGGCCGCCTTGGCGGCGATGTCCTGGCCGCCGGCTTCGCGGGCGACCAGCTGCAGCATCATGTCCATGGCCGCAACGCCACCGGAGCAGGTGTAACGGTCGCGGTCCAGTTCGAACAGTTGGCTGGATATGACGATCCCGGGGAAATGCGCCTGCAGGGCCTCGATGTCCTCCCAGTGGATGGTGCAGCGATAGCCTTTGAGCAGGTCGGCTTTGGCCAGCAGGTAGCTGCCGGTACAGATGCCCCCTAGCGGTACGTGCTGGCGGGCCAGTTGGCGCAACCAGTCGATCAGGGGCCGGTTACCTCGGCTGCGGTCGATCGGGTTGGCCCCGACCACGAACAGGGCATCCAGCGGCGGGGCG
>NZ_MOMO01000139.1:0-819 GCF_009933855.1 Pseudomonas sp. SG-MS2
AGCCTGTCAAAGCCGGTCGCTGAGGTGTCAACGACGAACCGAGACTAGGCCGCAATCCGAGCGCTCGCAATGGGTTAGCAGCGCCGGCAATATAATTCGGAAATGGACTACAGGGAATGGGAAAAATCGGAGTTGAATGTGTAGGACCGTAGGCGTGCCGGGCGTGAATATTCTTCCGTGGTAGAAAAAGCCCCTGAAAACGATAAGTTTTCAGGGGCTTTTTCGTTGTGCCCGATTTAATCCCGATACCAAGGCCGGTGCATGCCGCCGCTAGCGGGAGGGCTGCCGGAACGGATCAGAGCCCTTCTTCAAAGGTACGGGAATCCCTTTTCTGGATGGTGGCTCATTGCTATATTGTGCGCCGCAATTTTCCTAAGGATAGAAGCCCGCATGAAACACCTGATTTTTATGTCAGTCATTGCTGCCAGCGCTGCTTTGAGTGGCTGCGTTGTTCAGAGCTCGTACAGCAAGACTATTGCAGTCACCAAGGACGCTGACGGCAAAGTGCTTCAGACAGTTGAGTCCGAAACTGTCGTACAGCCCGGTCAGGGTTACCCGATGCGTCTTCAGCTGATCAAAGGGGTACAGCCAAACTGACTAGCGCATTGAACATGCCCGCTTCGAGCGGGCTTTTTTTTTTCAGTGCGCCCGGCAGGGCGCGCTCACTCAGGGGTGAAAGTCCCCCGCACACCCGGCAAGGGGAAGTGCTAGCTAGAGGCAAGGGTTTCGCGGGCGACTGCGAGTCTGAAGGAAGCCCGAGGCAAATCGCTGGCCTGACGAACAGGAAGCGGATACGAGGCGGCATGGCGGGGTAAGCAG
>NZ_MOMO01000140.1:0-1228 GCF_009933855.1 Pseudomonas sp. SG-MS2
TTGATGGCCATCATCGGGCCTTCGAAGGTGGACATGCCGTAGAACGCCAGCGATACCACGAGGAAGCGCAGGATCGGGTCGGTGCGCAGTTTGTGCCAGGCACCGGAGAGGGTCATCATGCCGTTGATCATGCCGCCCCAGCTCGGCGCCAGGAGGATGATCGACATCACCATGCCCAGCGACTGCGCCCAGTCGGGCAGCGCGGTGTAGTGCAGGTGGTGCGGGCCTGCCCAGATGTACAGGGTGATCAGTGCCCAGAAGTGGACGATCGACAGGCGATACGAGTAGATCGGCCGCTCGGCCTGCTTGGGCACGAAGTAGTACATCATCCCCAGAAAGCCGGTGGTGAGGAAGAAGCCCACGGCGTTGTGGCCGTACCACCACTGGATCATCGCGTCGGTGGCGCCGGAGTAGGCCGAGTAGGACTTGAACAGGCTCACCGGCAGCGAGATGTGGTTGACGATGTGCAGCATCGCGGTAACCACGATGAAGGCGCCGTAGAACCAGTTGCCGACGTAGATGTGCTTGGTCTTGCGCTTGACGATGGTGCCGAAGAACACCAGCCCGTAAGTCACCCAGACGATGGCCAGCAGGATCGCCAGTGGCCACTCGAGCTCGGCGTATTCCTTGGTGGTGGTGTAGCCCATCGGCAAGGTGATCAGCGCACCGACGATCACGGCCTGCCAACCCCAGAAGGTGAAGGCGGCCATGCTGTCGGAAATCAGCCGGGTCTGGCAGGTTCGCTGCACCACGTAGTAGCTGGTGCCGAACAACGCACAGCCGCCGAAGGCGAAGATGACCAGGTTGGTGTGCAAGGGGCGCAGGCGGCCGAAGCTGGTCCAGGGCAGGTCCAGGTTCAGTTGCGGCCACACCAGCTGCGAGGCGATGAAAACGCCCAGGCCCATGCCAAGGATCCCCCAGACCACCGTCATGATGGCGAACTGGCGGACGACCTTATAGTTATAAGCAGTCGGACTGATTGCTGTGCTCATTCTAAGGTTCCACGGTTTTGGTGTTCTTGTTGGTTGAAAAATCGGCGCCAGTATCGATAACCGCCAGGGTTATGGCAACGCAAGGAGCCCTGCGCCGACCCGTGTCCGGGCCCTTATGCCGGTGTCCCGCGGCAATAGGGTTCGGGCGATTGTACACAAATAAATATTTGTAATGTGTACCGTTTTTCATCTTTTTCTGATCGATCGGTCAAGCTTTTTTTCCAGGCGGCGTCAGG
>NZ_MOMO01000141.1:0-11145 GCF_009933855.1 Pseudomonas sp. SG-MS2
GGCAAACAGCATCGCCGGCTCACGCTGGGCCAGGCCGAGCACGAAGTCGCTGGCGGCGGCCACCTGGTCGAACTGGTGCTGGTGAGCCGGGCTCCAGGCGGTCGGATCGAGTGCCGGGTGGCTGCTCAGGGCATCGAGCAGAAACTGCCGATTACGGGCGACCAGCGGTTGCAGGGAGGCAGGCAGTTCGAGCGGCAAAGGCAGGCGCATGGTCTATCCTTGATCGGCGTGAAAGTGAGAGTAAAAAGCGGCCACGAGGAAACCGGACCCCGGTTGGACTGTCGTACAAAAGTTGGAAATAGCTGAAAAAAACGAATCATTGGCATGAAACATCAAGAATCACCCGCTCGCAGCACAACGCCAACCAACATGAACGTTTTTCCTCACAAGCCAAGGTGCGACCAAACGTCGCATTTGTGTAGTTTTACTACTACCCCGACCGTGCAAAAGCATGAAATGCGAAAGCAAATGTAGTAAAACTACACGCCGCCGGGTCACACTCCGGTAATCCAAGAATTCACGACGTCTGCCCATAAGGCCAGTCGCAAACTCAGGCCCCCGATTCTGGTGGCCTTTCCGCCCTGGAGCAAGCCATGCAAGACCTCGATCCAATCGAAACCCAGGAATGGCTGGATGCCCTGGAGTCGGTCCTCGACAAAGAAGGCGAAGACCGCGCTCATTACCTGATGACCCGCATGGGCGAGCTGGCCACCCGCAGTGGCTCCCAGCTGCCATACGCGATCACCACGCCATACCGCAACACCATCCCTGTCACCCACGAAGCACGCATGCCTGGCGACCTGTTCATGGAACGCCGCATTCGCTCGATGGTGCGTTGGAACGCGCTGGCCATGGTGATGCGCACCAACCTGAAGGATTCGGACCTGGGCGGCCACATCTCCAGCTTCGCCTCCAGTGCCACCCTGTATGACATCGGCTTCAACTACTTCTTCCAGGCCCCGACCGAAGAACACGGCGGCGACCTGATCTTCTTCCAGGGCCACGCTTCGCCAGGCGTTTACGCCCGTGCCTTCATGGAAGGCCGCATCAACGAAGAGCAGATGAACAACTTCCGCCAGGAAGTGGACGGCAAAGGCCTGTCTTCGTACCCGCACCCATGGCTGATGCCTGATTTCTGGCAGTTCCCGACCGTTTCCATGGGCCTGGGCCCGATCCAGGCGATCTACCAGGCGCGCTTCATGAAGTACCTGGAAGCCCGTGGTTTCATTCCGGCCGGCAAGCAGAAAGTCTGGTGCTTCATGGGCGACGGCGAGTGCGACGAGCCGGAATCCCTCGGTGCCATCGCCCTGGCAGGCCGCGAGAAGCTGGACAACCTGATCTTCGTCATCAACTGCAACCTGCAGCGCCTCGACGGCCCGGTTCGCGGCAACGGCAAGATCATCCAGGAACTCGAAGGCGTGTTCCGTGGCGGCGGCTGGAACGTCAACAAAGTCGTCTGGGGCCGCTTCTGGGACCCACTGCTGGCCAAAGACACCAACGGTGCCCTGCAGCGCCGCATGGACGAAGTCATCGACGGCGAGTATCAGAACTACAAAGCCAAAGACGGCGCGTACGTTCGTGAGAACTTCTTCAACACGCCAGAGCTCAAGGCCATGGTCGAAGACCTGTCCGACGACGAGATCTGGAAGCTCAACCGTGGCGGTCACGACCCGTACAAGGTCTATGCGGCCTACCATCAGGCGGTCAACCACAAAGAGCAACCGACTGTCATCCTGGCCAAGACCATCAAGGGTTACGGCACCGGTGCTGGCGAAGCCAAGAACACCGCGCACAACACCAAGAAGGTCGACGTCGACAGCCTGCGCCACTTCCGTGACCGCTTCGACATCCCGGTCAAGGATGCCGACCTTGAAAGCCTGCCGTTCTACAAGCCCGAAGAAGGTTCGGCCGAAGCCAAGTACCTGGCCGAGCGCCGCGCAGCCCTGGGTGGTTTCGTACCGCAGCGCCGCGCCAAGAGCTTCAGCGTGCCGACCCCGCCTCTGGAAACGCTGAAAGCAATCCTGGACGGCTCGGGCGACCGCGAAATCTCCACCACCATGGCCTTCGTGCGTATCCTCGCGCAGCTGGTCAAGGACAAGGACATCGGCCAGCGCATCGTGCCGATCATCCCGGACGAAGCCCGTACCTTCGGTATGGAAGGCATGTTCCGCCAGCTGGGTATCTACTCGTCGGTCGGCCAGCTCTACGAGCCAGTCGACAAAGACCAGGTGATGTTCTACCGCGAAGACAAGAAGGGCCAGATCCTCGAGGAAGGCATCAACGAAGCCGGCGCCATGTCGTCGTTCATCGCTGCCGGTACCTCGTACAGCTGCCACAACCAGCCGATGCTGCCGTTCTACATCTTCTACTCGATGTTCGGCTTCCAGCGTATCGGCGACCTGGCCTGGGCCGCTGGCGACAGCCGCACCCGTGGCTTCCTGATCGGCGGTACCGCCGGCCGTACCACCCTCAACGGTGAAGGCCTGCAGCACGAAGACGGTCACAGCCACATGATGGCGGGCACCATCCCGAACTGCCGCACCTATGATCCGACCTACGGCTACGAGCTGGCGGTGATCATCCAGGACGGCATGAAGAAGATGACCGAAGAGCAGCAGGACATCTTCTACTACATCACCGTGATGAACGAATCCTACCAGCAGCCAGCCATGCCGGCCGGTGTCGAGGAAGGCATCATCAAGGGCATGTACCTGCTCGAAGAAGACACCCGCGAAGCCGCGCACCACGTTCAGCTGATGGGCTCCGGCACCATCCTGCGCGAAGTCCGCGAGGCCGCGAAGATCCTGCGTGAAGAGTTCAACGTCGGTGCCGACGTGTGGAGCGTCACCAGCTTCAACGAGCTGCGTCGCGACGGCCTGGCCGTGGAACGCGCCAACCGCCTCAAGCCTGGCCAGAAGCCTCAGCAGACTTACGTCGAAGAGTGCCTGGCCGGTCGCAAAGGCCCGGTCATCGCCTCCACCGACTACATGAAGCTGTTCGCCGAACAGATTCGCCAGTGGGTGCCGAGCAAAGAGTTCAAAGTCCTGGGTACCGATGGCTACGGTCGCAGCGACAGCCGCAAGAAGCTGCGTCACTTCTTCGAAGTCGACCGCCACTTCGTGGTGCTGGCTGCCCTGGAAGCCTTGGCTGACCGTGGCGAGATCGAACCGAAGGTGGTGGCCGACGCCATCGTCAAGTTCGGCATCGATCCGGACAAGCGCAACCCACTGGACTGCTGAGGAGTATTTTTAAGTGAGCGAACTCATTCGCGTACCTGACATCGGCAGCGGTGAAGGTGAAATCATCGAGCTGTTCGTCAAGGTCGGTGACCGTATCGAGGCTGACCAGAGCCTGCTGACCCTGGAGTCCGACAAGGCCTCCATGGAAATCCCGGCCCCCAAGGCCGGTGTCATCAAGGAACTGAAGGTCAAGCTGGGCGATCGCCTGAAAGAAGGCGACGAGCTGCTGGTCCTGGAAGCCGAGGGCGTCGCTGCGGCGCCCGAGGCGCCAGCCGCCGCACCTGCCCCGGCCGCAGCTGCGGCTGCTGCCGAAAAGCCGGCTGCCGAAGCCGCCCCTGCGCCGGCTGCAGCCCCTGCTGCCGCCAGCGTGCAGGACATCCACGTGCCGGACATCGGCTCGTCGGGCAAGGCCAAGATCATCGAAGTACTGGTCAAGGTCGGCGACACCGTCGAAGCCGACCAGTCGCTGATTACCCTGGAGTCTGACAAGGCCTCCATGGAGATCCCTTCGCCCGCCGCTGGCGTGGTCAAGGAAGTGATCGCCAAGCTGGACGACGAAGTCGGCACCGGTGACCTGATCATCAAGCTGGAAGTCGCCGGCGCTGCCCCGGCTGCTGCGCCAGCGCCTGCCGCTGCTGCACCGGCCAAGGCTGAGGCTGCTCCGGCCGCCGCGCCTGCTGCCGCTGCCCCAGCTGCTGCCCCTGCACCGGTCGCTACCGCACCGGCTGCCGGCAGCAACGCCAAGGTTCACGCAGGCCCTGCTGTTCGCCAGCTGGCCCGCGAGTTCGGCGTAGAGCTGGGCGCGGTCACCGCGACCGGTCCGCACGGCCGTATCCTGAAAGAAGACGTGCAGGTCTACGTCAAGTCGGTCATGCAGAAGGCCAAGGACGCACCGGCAGCTGCTGGCGCGACCGGCGGCGCCGGCATCCCGCCGATCCCGGTGGTGGACTTCAGCAAGTTCGGTGAAGTGGAAGAAGTGGCAATGACCCGCCTGATGCAGGTCGGTGCCGCCAACCTGCACCGCAGCTGGCTGAACGTGCCGCACGTGACCCAGTTCGACTCCGCCGACATCACCGAGCTGGAAGCCTTCCGCGTTGCGCAGAAGGCCGTGGCCGAGAAGGCTGGCGTCAAGCTGACCGTGCTGCCACTGCTGCTCAAGGCCTGCGCCTTCCTGCTCAAGGAACTGCCGGACTTCAACAGCTCGCTGGCGCCAAGCGGCAAAGCCGTGATCCGTAAGAAGTACGTGCACATCGGCTTTGCCGTGGACACCCCGGACGGCCTGCTGGTCCCTGTGATCAAGAACGTCGACCAGAAGAGCCTGCTGCAACTGGCTGCCGAAGCCGCGGCCCTGGCCGAGAAGGCGCGCACCAAGAAGCTGTCGGCTGACGACATGCAGGGCGCCTGCTTCACCATCTCCAGCCTCGGCCACATTGGCGGTACCGGCTTCACGCCGATCGTCAACGCGCCCGAAGTGGCGATCCTCGGTGTGTCCAAGGCAACCATGCAGCCCGTCTGGGATGGCAAGGCCTTCCAGCCCAAGCTGATGTTGCCGCTGTCGCTGTCCTACGATCACCGTGTGATCAACGGCGCAGCCGCCGCGCGCTTCACCAAGCGCCTGGGCGACGTGCTGGCGGATATCCGCACCATGCTGCTGTAACACGCAGCCAGCCTGCCCTCCTTCAAGGGGGCAGGTACCCTTTTCGAGCTGCCACGCTCGTACCTCAACCCCGCCAATTGGCGGGGCTTTTTTTGCCTGCAGCGGCCCCCGTTTTTCAGCAGCCCTAAGGATTCCCGCCCCGCAGCCGAAAACATATACATGACATCCCTCATGGCCGCTTGCCAGCCTTCGGGACATGATGCAACCTTGCCAGATGCGCCGCCGCCCAGGCCGCGTCACCCTCTTCAAGCGAGTCTTCGATGAAAAGCCAACCCGATGCCGCCAGCCGTGTGGCGGCCGAGGTCGTCACGCAGCTTCCCGTGCCTTCACGGCTCGGCATGCTGCGTTTCGAAAGGCTCAACGAAGCCACCTGGGCAATGCTTTACCTGGACCCGGCCTGCGAACGCCAGTTCGGGCTGGCGGCCTCCCAGCTGTGCGCGCTGATCGATTCGCCGTATGCCAGCCTGATGGAGCCTGAAGCCCGCTACCGACTGCACGACGAGATCCAGCGGCAACTGAGCACTCGCGGCTACTATCGTGTGCGCTACACCCTGCACGCCCAGCCGCGCTCGCTGCGTCTGCTCGAAGCGGGTGAAGCCTACAAGCAGCACAACCGCCAGCTGTTACGCGGCTTTCTGACGGTACTCGACGACCAGCCTGAAGACGCTGTCGAAGTGGACGCCGACGACCTCGAATCGCGTAACAGCCGCCTGCAACTTGCCCTGCAACTCAACCAGCGCGCCCAGCAGGAGCAGTTGGAACACCTTGAGCGCGTACGCAGCCAGCAGGACCTGATCCTGCGCCTCGCCCGCCAGCGCTACAGCGCGGAAAACTCGCTGCTCGAAGCCGCCCAGCTGATTACCCGCAGCGCCTGCGAGATCTACAAGGTGGACTGCGCCAGCATCTGGCACCTGGAAGACCAGCGCCTGGAGCCGATCAGCGCCTGGTTGCGCAATGAGCAAGTGCATCGCCTGCCCGAAGCGATCGATGCCAGCCGCTTCCCCGATTACCTCGACGCCCTGCACGCCAGCCGCGCCATCGATGCCCACAACGCCAACCACGACCCGCGCACCCGTGAACTGGCCGAGAGCCTGTACGCCGACAACAATGCCATGCTCGATGCCAGTATCCGCGTCGATGGCCAGGTGGTTGGTGTGCTGTGCCTGGAGCAGACTGGCCAGCCGCGGGCCTGGCAGTCGGACGAAATCGCCTTTGCCGGTGAGTTGGCCGACCAGTTCGCCCAGGTCATCACCAACCATAACCGGCGTACCGCCGCCAGCGCCCTGCACCTGTTCCAGCGTGCGGTGGAGCAAAGCGCCAGCGCCTTCCTGCTGGTGAACCGCGACGGCGTGGTGGAGTACGTCAACCCCAGCTTCACCGCGATCACCCAGTACAGCACCGATGAGGTGCAAGGCCACCACCTGGCAGAGTTGCCCGCGCTGGAGAACCTCAGCGAACTGCTGTTCGATACCCCGTCGAGCCTGGCCATGGGCAACAGCTGGCAGGGCGAATTCAAAAGCCGGCGCAAGAACCTTGAGCCCTACTGGGGCCAGCTGTCGATTTCCAAGGTGTATGGCGACAACCGTGAGCTGACCCATTACATCGGCATCTACGAAGACGTCACCCAGACCAAGTTGGCCCAGCAACGCATCGAGCGCCTGGCCTACACCGACAACCTGACCAACCTGGGCAACCGCCCGGCGTTCATCCGCAGCCTTGACGAGCGCTTCGCCCGCGATGCCCAGAGCCCGATCTGCCTGCTGCTGGTGGACATCGACAACTTCAAGCGGATCAACGACAGCCTTGGCCACCAGACCGGTGACAAGCTGCTGATCAGCCTGGCCCGGCGCCTGCGCAACAGCCTCAGCGTTGGCGGCGTGCTGGCCCGCTTTGCCAGTAATGAATTCGCCGTGCTGCTCGACGACACCAGCCTGGAAGACGGCCAGGGCGTCGCCCAGCAACTGCTGCGCACCCTCGACAAGCCGATGTTCGTCGACAACCAGCTGATCAACGTCACCGCCTCGGTTGGCCTGGCCTGTGCGCCGCTGCACGGCAGTGACCCGACCACCCTGATGAAGAATGCAGGCCTGGCCCTGCATAAGGCCAAGGCCAACGGCAAGCACCAGGTGCAGGTATTCACCGAAGTGCTCAATGCCGAAGCCAGCTACAAGCTGTTCGTCGAGAACAACCTGCGCCGCGCCTTGACCCAGAACGAGCTGGAGGTGTTCTACCAGCCCAAGCTGTGTCTGCGCAGCGGCCGCCTGCTGGGGCTGGAAGCACTGCTGCGCTGGAACCACCCCGAGCGCGGCATGATCCGCCCGGACCAGTTCATCAGCGTGGCCGAAGAAACCGGCCTGATCATCCCCATCGGCAAGTGGGTGGTACGCCAGTCGTGCCGCATGAGCCAGCAACTGCGCGAGGCCGGCATGGGCAACCTGCACGTGGCCATCAACCTGTCGCCCAAGCAGTTCTCCGACCCCGACCTGGTAGCTTCGATCGCCTCGATCCTCCACGAGGAAGCCCTGCCTGCGCACCTGCTGGAGCTGGAGCTGACCGAGGGCCTGCTGCTGGAAGCGACCGAGGACACCCACCGTCAGCTCGACGAACTGAAGGCATTGGGCCTGACCCTGGCCATGGATGACTTCGGCACCGGTTATTCGTCGCTGAGCTACCTGAAGAAATTCCCGATCGACATCATCAAGATCGACCGCAGCTTCATCAACGAAATCCCCGACAACCAGGACGACATGGAGATCACCTCGGCGGTGGTGGCCATGGCTCACAACCTCAAGCTCAAGGTGGTGGCAGAAGGGATCGAGACGCCCGAGCAGCTGGCCTTCCTGCGCCGGCACCGTTGCGATGTGGGCCAGGGGTATCTGTTCGACCGGCCGATCCCGGGCCGGGAGCTGGCCGAAAGACTCAAGCGCTATCCGCGCGGTCCAATGGCCTGACAGCTGCGTAATCCTCGGGCACTATAGAACCCATTCGGGCCTCATCGCCGGCAAGCCGGCGATGAGGCCAACACCTGTCCAACTGAAAAACACAGAGGAACGGCCATGGTCCTGCGTTCGGAAATCCTGGTGAACAAAAACGTCATGCCAACCGCGGAGCAGGCCCTGCCTGGCCGCGAAACGCCAATGTCCCTGCCCGAGTTCCACTACGTATTCAAAGACACTCCACTGCTCGGCCCGTTCTTTGAAGGCAGCATCGACTTCGCCATCTTCGGCCTGGGTTGCTTCTGGGGCGCCGAGCGCCGCTTCTGGCAGCGTGAAGGCGTGGTCAGCACCGTGGTCGGCTATGCGGGCGGCTTCACCCCGAACCCCACCTACGAAGAAGTCTGCTCGGGCCTGACCGGCCACACTGAAGTGGTACTCGTGGTGTTCGACAAGGACAAGGTCAGCTACCGCGAGTTGCTGGCGATGTTCTGGGAACTGCACAACCCGACCCAGGGCATGCGCCAAGGCAACGACGTCGGCACCCAGTACCGCTCGGCCATCTACTGCACCTCGCCACAACAGCTCGAAGAAGCCAACGCCAGCCGCGACGCCTTCCAGGCCGAGCTGAACAAGGCCGGTTACGGCGAGATCACCACCGAAATCGACCAGGCGCCAACCGTGTACTTCGCCGAGGCCTACCACCAGCAGTACCTGGCCAAGAACCCGGACGGCTACTGCGGTATCGGCGGCACCGGCGTGTGCCTGCCACCCAGCCTGCAAGGCAACTGAGCCATGAGCACGATGACCCTGTTCCACTCACCGCTGTCGCCATTCGTGCGCAAGGTGATGGTCGTGCTGCACGAAACCGGGCAGCTTGAGCGCGTTGCGCTGCAGGGGGTGAACATTACCCCGGTCAGCGGCGACGACCAGCTCAACCACGGCAACCCGATCGGCAAGATCCCGGCCCTGCGCCTGGAAGACGGCACTGTGCTGCATGACAGCCGGGTCATCTGCGAATACCTCGACCTGCAGCATGTCGGCCTGCCGTTGCTGCCGCGCGAGGGCTCGGCACGCTGGCGGCGCATGACGCTGGTGTCGCAGGCAGATGCGATCATGGATGCGGCGGTTTCCAGCCGCTATGAGAGCGTCCTGCGGCCTGAGGACAAGCGCTGGGACGGCTGGCTTGAAGCGCAGAGCGAGAAAATCCGCCGCAGCCTGGCCAACCTGGAGCAGGAGCACCTGGCAGAGCTGATATCCGGCTTTGATCTGGCCGCAATTGGCGTGGCCTGTGCGCTTGGGTACCTGGACCTGCGTCAGCCTGGTTTTGGCTGGCGTGAGCGTCAGCCCGGGTTGGCAGCGTGGTATGCCGAGGTGGCCAAGCGGCCGTCGATGGTCGCCACAGCACCCGACACCTGATACACCGCAATCGCCGGCAAGCCGGCCCCCACAAGGAGGGGGCCGGCTTCCCGGCGATTGGGCCGCAAGGCAACCCTCGGCCTCAGCGGGGTATCACAGGAAACAACTGCCCAATCCTGCGAGCCAGCCACCGCCCGATCTCTCTGTCCTCCCTCATGCCGCCCTCCCCACCCGCGCCCAGTCCAGGCGACGGGTCAGCACCATGAACACACCCAGCAAGCCAAAGCACAGCAGCGACCCCATCAACAGCGCATAGTCCTCGGCACTGAGCAGCCCATAGAGCATCGCGTACAACACCGCCAACCCCGCCGCAAAACCCACCCCACGCACCAGGCTGCGCAATACGTGGCTCAGGTAGAAGCCGAGCAGCAACACGCAGGCCGAGGCCGACAGGCCATATGCCAGGCCAAACCCGATGTGTTCGGACAACGAAAGCAGCAGCAGGTAGAAGAACGCCAGGGCCACCCCCACCAGGATGTACTGCACCGGGTGCACACTGAGGTTCTTCAACACCTCGAACAGGAAGAAACCGGCAAAGGTCAGGGCGATGAACAACAACGCGTATTTGATCGCCCGCTCACTCTTGAGGTACTGGTCCACCGGGTCGATGAAGCTTACCCCGAAGGTCCGCTCGCTGAACTCCGCACACTGCCCGCCGCTGGCACATTGGCGCAGGGCATCTTCGAGGTTGGTGGCGAAGAATGACGTCTGCCAGTGCGCGCTGAAGCCTTTGTCGTCGATTTCGCGGCGGTTGGGCAGGTAACTGCCAACGAAGCTTGGGTGCGGCCAGTTGGCGCGCATGTCCACGCTGCTGGTGCGGCCCACTGGCAACAGGTGCAGTTGCCCGGTGCCTTGCAGTGCCAGATCGAAACCGTAGTTGAACCCGCGGGCCTGCTGGCCATCCAGTTGCGGCAGCGCGACGTGCACGCCACTGCGCAGCCAGTCCAGCCCGGTACCGGCTTCAAACGCCAGGCGCTGGTTATCGATGTTGAGTTCCAGGGCATTTTCAATGCCGCGGATGTCGCTGATGCCAACCACCAGAAACGGCTTGTCGAAGCGGTAGTCATCGAAGTCCTTGTCGATGCCCCAGCGCTCCGGCAGCTGGAAACGCCCCGAAAGACGCCCTTGGGCATGGAACAGCCGCGCCTGGTAGATACCCCGCTTACGCAGTTCGGTGTCCACCCCTAGGTCTGCATCGAAGGTTTCCGGGAGGAAGTACAAGTGGCCGGCGATAGTGCTGGTTTCCTGCACGCTCTGGCCGTCCTTGTCGATCCAGCGGCGCTGCACCTTGCGGTACGGCACCACCAGCAGCGGGCCACTGATCTGCTGGTCGAAACTGGCGCTACGGGCGATGTCGTGCAACACACCGTCGCGCAGGTTCTGGCGCTCGTCGATCAGGTTGTCGATCATCAACAGGGGAATCAGCAACAGCAAAATCAGCAGGGCAATGGTGCCGAGCTTGAAACCGAGGGTCTTGTTCATGGGGCCTCCTGTGGCAGTGGGCGCAGTGTCTGCGCCCTGCGTGGAGGCCTTGGGGAGATTGTGTGGAGATTCGGTGTTTTTTGGGGCAACGCAGCGGCCCCGACAACCTCAGCTGATGCGCCGCTCCGGCAGCCAAAGCCTGACGCGTACCCCGCCATCGACGTTGCTCACCGCCAGCGCCCCGCCATGCAGTTGCATCACCTCGGCCACGAAGTTCAGCCCCAGCCCGGTACTCTTGCGCCCACTCCCCGGCCGCGGCAGCGAATAGAAACGCTCGGCAACCCGGCCGATGGCGTAGGCGGGTATCGCCTCCCCCTGATTGAACAGGCTCAGCGCCACACGCTCGCCATCGCGCTCCAGCTCGAACAGCAGCGCGCCGCCCGGCGGGGTGAAATCCAGCGCATTGTCGAGCAGG
>NZ_MOMO01000142.1:0-5234 GCF_009933855.1 Pseudomonas sp. SG-MS2
TTGAATTTCAAGGAGTTTCTCGTTCCGACTACGCTGGAAGTGGGGCGCATTATAAGGGGATTCGAACGCGCGTCAAGGCTTAATTCCAATAAACCCCACTATCCCTGAAAAGCAAAGCGGGGAGGCCTGTCGGCCTCCCCGCTTTTCATCACCTATATATAGCCTCAGAGCACACCAGCACTGCGCAAGCGCCCAAGCGCACCGCCATCCAACCCCAACACATCACCTAGCACCTCCTCCGTGTGCTCACCCAACAGCGGCGGCGCACGACGATACTTAACGGGCGTTTCCGATAACCTGATAGGGCTGGCCACCTGCGGCACACTCCCAGCCAAGGCATGGGGCATGCTCACAGCCAGGCCGCGCGCAAGCACTTGCGGGTCCTGGAACATCTGCGCCAGATCATTGATCGGCCCACAGGGCACGCCTGCAGCTTCCAACTGGCTCACCCACTCAGCCGTTGTCTTGAACACCGTGGCCTGGCGAATCAACGGAATCAGCTCCGCCCGATTGGCCACCCGCAGCTTGTTGGTTGCGAAGCGTGGGTCATCAGCCCATTGAGGCTGACCAGCCACCTCGGCGAACTTGCGGAACTGGCCATCGTTGCCGACGGTAAGAATGAAGTCGCCATCTGCGGTCGGGAAATCCTGATAAGGCACAATATTAGGATGTGCATTGCCCAGCCGTCGCGGCGGGTTGCCGGTAGTGAGGTAGTTCATCGCCTGATTGGCCAGGCAGGCTACCTGCACATCCAGCAAGGCCATATCGATGTGCTGCCCGACACCGGCCTGGTCGCGATGGGCGAGGGCCGCCAGTATGGCCACGGTCGAATACAGCCCAGTCAGAATATCGGTAAGCGCTACCCCCACCTTCACAGGTCCGGCACCCTCATCACCGTCGGGGCGCCCGGTCAGGCTCATCAGCCCGCCCAGCCCCTGGATCATGAAGTCATAGCCCGCGCGCTTAGCGTAGGGCCCGGTCTGACCGAAGCCCGTGATCGAGCAATAGATAAGCCGGGGATTCACCGACTTCAGGCTCGCGTAATCCAGCCCATAGGCAGCCAGCCCGCCAACCTTGAAGTTTTCAATGACGATGTCCGACTTCGCAGCCAGCTCACGCACCAGGCGCTGCCCCTCTGGCTGAGTAAAGTCGATGGTCACCGAACGCTTGTTACGGTTGGCCGACAAATAGTAAGCCGCCTCACTGGTGTTCTCGCCTTGTACATCCTTGAGGAAGGGCGGCCCCCAGGCGCGAGTATCGTCGCCGCTGCCTGGGCGCTCGACCTTGATCACGTCGGCGCCCAGGTCAGCCAGAATCTGACCAGACCAGGGCCCAGCCAGCACACGGGAGAGGTCCAGCACCCGCAGATGAGATAGCGCGCCCATACCCTGGCTCCTTATCAATAGAAGGCCTGGATGCCGGTTTGCGCGCGCCCCAGAATCAGCGCGTGTACGTCATGGGTGCCCTCATAGGTGTTGACCACCTCAAGATTGACCAGATGACGCGCGACGCCGAACTCGTCGGAGATACCGTTACCACCCAACATGTCACGGGCCATACGCGCAATGTCCAGCGACTTGCCGCACGAGTTGCGCTTCATGATCGAGGTGATTTCCACCGCAGCGGTGCCCTCGTCCTTCATACGCCCCAAACGCAGGCAGCCTTGCAGGGCCAGGGTAATTTCGGTCTGCATGTCGGCCAGCTTCTTCTGGATAAGCTGATTGGCAGCCAGCGGGCGGCCGAACTGCTGACGGTCCAGGGTGTACTGGCGAGCGGTGTGCCAGCAGGCTTCAGCAGCCCCCAAAGCACCCCAGGAAATACCATAACGGGCAGAGTTCAGGCAGGTGAACGGACCTTTGAGGCCACGCACATCCGGGAAGATGTTTTCCTCAGGCACGAACACATTGTCCATCACGATTTCGCCGGTGATCGACGCGCGCAGCCCGACCTTGCCATGGATCGCCGGTGCACTGAGGCCCTGCCAACCCTTTTCAAGAACAAAGCCGCGGATATCGCCAGCGTCATCCTTGGCCCAGACCACGAACACATCGGCGATCGGGCTGTTGGTGATCCACATCTTGCTGCCGCTCAGGCGATAGCCACCGTCCACCTTCCTGGCACGGGTGATCATCGAGCCCGGGTCGGAGCCATGGTTAGGTTCGGTCAGGCCGAAGCAACCGATCCACTCACCGCTGGCAAGCTTGGGCAGGTACTTCTGCTTCTGCGCTTCGGTACCGAACTCGTTGATCGGCACCATCACCAGTGAAGACTGCACACTCATCATCGAGCGATAGCCAGAGTCGATACGCTCCACTTCCCGGGCAATCAGCCCGTAGCACACGTAGTTGAGCCCACTCCCGCCATATTGCTCGGGAATGGTCGCGCCCAGCAGGCCGACTTCACCCATTTCGCGAAAAATAGCGGGGTCGGTCTGCTCATGACGGAAAGCCTCCAGCACCCGCGGGGCCAGCTTGTCCTGGGCGAACTGATAGGCGCTGTCACGAACCATGCGCTCTTCTTCAGTGAGCTGCTGGTCCAGCAGCAGCGGGTCGATCCAGTTGAAGCTTGCTTTACCGGCCATGAGTGAAATCCTCGAAATAGGGGAGCAGATTCTTGTGCCTTTGATCCTAGGCCTGATCTACAACGAGGACAAACGAGGATTGCGCACGTATTAGTGATAATTTATCACTCCGAAACACACAAAAACCCCATCTTGCAAACCCTATAAGTGAGGTTGCTGTACATGCGTCGCAAGATCCCCAGTACCACCGCATTGGTCTGCTTCGAAGCAGCAGCGCGCCACGAGAGCTTTACCAAGGCCGCTCAGGAACTTGCCCTGACCCAAGGCGCCGTCTGTCGCCAGATCGGCGGCCTCGAGGGGTTTCTCAACGTGGAACTGTTCCGGCGCTCGCGGCGCGGCGTCAAGCTGACAGAGGCGGGACTGTCGTATAGCCGCCAGGTTGCCGCACAGCTGGATGCTGTAGAGCGTGACACCTTGTCGGTAATGCGCCAGCAAGGTGCCAACGTGATCGAACTGGCCGTAGTACCGACTTTCGGCACCCAATGGCTGCTGCCGCGGCTCAAGGACTTCCAGCAACGGCACCCGGATGTCACTGTCAACCTCACCAACCGCACACGGCCGTTCCTGTTTGCCGACACCACGTTCGATGCCGCTATCTATTTTGGCGATGCCGACTGGTCAGGCACGCACTCCCACCGCCTGATGGGCGAAAACCCGGTACCCGTGTGCAGCCCAGCCTTGCTGGACGGGCAAGGCATGCTCGACGCGACGCGAATCGCCCACCTGCCGCTGCTGCAGCAGACCACGCGGCCCTATGCCTGGCGACAGTGGTTCAATGGTCTGGGCATGAACGTTTCCGGGGACATGACAGGCCCGCGCTATGAACTGTTCTCAATGCTGGCCCAAGCTGCCACCCACGAGATGGGCATCGCGCTGATACCACCGTTCCTGATCCAGCGGGAACTGGAGGAAGGCAGACTGGTGGTCGCTAACAGATACGCCCTGTCCAGCGACAAGGCCTATTATCTGATGATTCCCGAGCGCAAGGCCGAATCGGCGTCGCTGCGGGCATTCCGTGATTGGCTACTGGGGCAGGCACAGCATTACATCGCCCCTTCCCTACCCTTGTAGTCAATTATTTTGAACACCTACAGATGTATGTTTTTGTCGCATATAAGCAAACTGTTCAGGTGAATCGAAAAACCCCGACAAAACCGCTAAACACGCGGCTTTCAGAGGGTTTTACGACCTTCGCGAGTCCATCTGCGAAATCAGCGCAAAAAATTTCAAAAAATCCCCTAATCTGCCAATAGCCCATGTTTGACGGGCTGCGCCCTATCCGTTGCGACATACGGTCACAGGGTGACTTGTAGTTTTAACTTCGTTTCGCTCCAGAACCGGTTGAAGGCCCCTGGGTTCGTCTGCAAAATGCTCCGCCCGCCCTGGATTCGGCGGACTGGCGCTCAACAGCCAAACCCGCGCACCACCCGAAGTGCGCTGGCTTCTATAAAGACAAAAAGGTCACCGCAGGAGAAATAGTCGTGCACATTGGTGTTCCTCTCGAGACGCAGACCGGTGAGACAAGGGTCGCTGCGACCCCGGAAACCATCAAGAAACTGATTGGCCAGGGCCATCAGGTCACCGTCCAACGGGGGGCAGGGCTCAATGCCAGCATTCCGGACAGTGCCTATGAGGCCGTGGGCGCTTCCCTGGGAAGTGCAGCCGATGCCTACGGCGCCCAACTGGTCCTCAAGGTGGTCGGTCCCAACGACCAGGAGCTGGCCCTGATCCACAGCGGCAGCCTTCTGGTGGGCATGCTCAACCCATTCAACAACGAGCTGATCGGCAAGATGGCAGAGCGCGGTATCACTGCCTTCGCCCTGGAGGCCGCGCCGCGTACATCCCGGGCCCAGAGCCTGGACGTGCTGTCGTCCCAGGCCAACATCGCCGGTTACAAGGCCGTGTTGCTGGCTGCCCATCATTACCCGCGCTTCATGCCCATGCTGATGACCGCCGCCGGTACTGTGAAAGCCGCGCGCGTGCTGATCCTGGGTGCTGGCGTTGCCGGCCTGCAGGCCATCGCCACCGCCAAGCGCCTGGGCGCAGTCATCGAGGCGTCCGACGTACGCCCGGCTGTCAAGGAGCAGATCGAGTCGCTGGGCGCCAAGTTCATCGACGTGCCCTACGAGACCGATGAGGAGCGCGAGTGCGCGGAAGGCGTCGGCGGCTATGCCCGGCCGATGCCGGCCAGCTGGATGCAGCGCCAGGCCCAGGCCGTGCATGAGCGAGCCAAACAGGCCGACATCGTCATCACTACGGCGCTCATCCCCGGCCGCAAGGCACCGACCCTGCTCAGCGCCGAAACCGTGGCGCAGATGAAACCAGGCTCGGTGGTCATCGACCTGGCCGCTGCCCAAGGCGGTAATTGCCCGCTGACCGTGGCCGACCAGGTCGTGATGGAAAACGGCGTGACCATCGTCGGCCCGACCAACCTGCCGGCCCAGGTGGCAGCAGATGCCTCGGCACTGTATGCACGCAACCTGCTGGATTTCATGAAGCTGCTGTTCGACAAGGACGGCGCGCTGGTCATCAACCTCGAAGACGACATCGTCGCCGCGTGCCTGATGTGCCGCGACGGCCAGGTCGTGCGCAAGAACGGCTAAGGAGCACGACAATGGAAGACATGCTGATTTCCCATGGCATCTACAACCTG
>NZ_MOMO01000018.1:0-58562 GCF_009933855.1 Pseudomonas sp. SG-MS2
CGACCGCCGCTCCAGCCGCTTCGAACTCGAACAGGGCACCCTCGGCCAGATCCGCCGCGCACCGCTTGGCGTGGCCTTGTGCATGGGGCCTTACAACTACCCGCTCAATGAAACCTTCACCACGTTGATCCCCGCGCTGATCATGGGCAACACCGTGGTGTTCAAACCGGCCAAATTCGGCGTGCTGTTGATTCGCCCGCTGCTCGAGGCGTTCCGTGACAGCTTCCCGCCGGGGGTGATCAACGTCATTTATGGCCGCGGCCGCGAAACGGTCAGTGCCTTGATGGCCAGCGGCAAGGTCGACGTGTTCGCCTTCATTGGCACGCACAAGGCCGCCAGCGACCTGAAAAAGCTCCATCCGCGCCCGCACCGCCTGCGCGCCGCTCTAGGGCTCGATGCCAAAAACCCCGGCATCGTGCTGCCCCAGGTAGACCTGGACAATGCGGTCGAAGAAGCGGTCACCGGCGCGCTGTCGTTCAACGGCCAGCGTTGCACCGCACTGAAAATCCTGTTCGTCCATGAAGACGTGGTCGAACCGTTTCTCGACAAGTTCCAGCGCAAGCTCGCCGCGCTCAAGCCTGGCATGCCCTGGGAGCCGGATGTGGCCCTGACGCCGCTACCGGAACAGGGCAAGGTCGATTACCTCGACGCCCTGGTGGCCGATGCCACGGCCAAAGGCGCGCGGGTGGTCAACGAGGGTGGCGGGAACAGTCGCGGTTCGTTCTTCTACCCTGCCCTGCTCTACCCGGTAACCGGTGACATGCGGGTGTACCACGAAGAGCAATTCGGCCCCGTGGTACCGGTGGTGCCCTACCGCGACCTGCAGACGGTGATCGACTACGTGCTCGATTCCGACTTCGGCCAGCAGTTGAGCCTGTTCGGCAACGACCCCAAGACCATCGGCAGCCTGGTCGACATCTTTGCCAACCAGGTGGGCCGTATCAACCTCAATGCCCAGTGCCAGCGCGGGCCGGACACCTACCCCTTCAATGGTCGCAAGAACAGCGCCGAGGGTACCTTGTCGGTGCATGACGCCCTGCGCGTGTTCTCGATACGCACCTTGGTCGCGACCCGCTTCCAGGAAGCCAACAAGGAACTGATCAGCGAGATCATCCGTAATCGGCAGTCGACGTTCCTCACCACCGATTACATCTTCTGAACGGGCCCTGCTTATAGACAAACGATCTACCTGAGCTGTCGATTTTCGAGCTGCCTGACCGACTTTATGCAACAGGGGCGCAACCTGCCCCTTTCGCATTCATTTCAGAGGAGTGTCGAACATGGCAGCCCGCCCCATTCCCGAAGGCCAGCACAGCATTACCCCGTATTTGGGCATCAAGGATGCCGCCAAGGCCATCGACTTCTACAAGCAAGCCTTCGGCGCGGTCGAAATGTTCCGCCTCGAAGGCCCGGACGGCCGCGTGGGGCACGCAGAGCTGAAGATCGGCGATTCGTCGCTGATGCTCGCCGACCCTTGCGACATGGCGGGCGGCCTGACCTCCAGCCAGTCACTCAGCGGTGTCGCCATTGGCCTGCACTTGTACGTGGAGGACTGTGACAAGGTCTACGCCCAGGCCATTGCCGCCGGGGCCACCCCGTTGCATGAGGTAAAGGACCAGTTCTACGGCGACCGCAGCGGCACGTTGAAAGACCCGTTCGGCAACATGTGGTTCGTCTCTACCCACAAAGAAGACCTCAGCCCCGACGAAATCCGCGCCCGCGCCGCCAAACTGTTCGCAGGCAACCAAGCGACTGGTTGAAAGCGGCGCGACTTTGCCTGAAGCTTGTGGCTCGTAGCTTGGAGCTGCTTCATGCGAATCATCGACAAAACCGCCGCGCAGGTACGTAGCCTGACCCCGGCCGAAGAGGAACTGCTGCAGGCATTCGCCACAGGCACTCTCATTGGCCCCGGCCTGTTACAGGCCAACCAGCTACTGATGAAGGTGCGCAGCGCCAACCAGTGGCTGGCCTGCGATTGCCGCAAGGACGCCCTGCCGGTGCTCAATGTCACCCTCAATGGCAACACCGGCACACTGTTTCTCAAGAACAACCCCGGCACCGCCGAGCATGCACCCGGCTGCCCGTTCAGCAAAGACGAGCGTGAGGCCGCCGAACGCGAGCAAGACCCCGCCCCGCCCGCCGCCTGGCTGGCCCCTGACACTGCACTGCGCCTGCTCGGTGATTTTCGCAAGGCCAGCGAAAACAGTGGCGCTGCCCAGGATGGCAACGAACGCCGCGAGCAGCAGCGCCTGCTCTCGCTGCTGCTGACCTGGATCGAAACCAGCGGCCTGAACCTGTATGCCACGCACCTGAAAAAGGACCTCACCGCGCAGTTTGCCGAGCTGCGCAGTGTCGCCAGCCGTTACCCCCTGCTCGAACGCGTGCCCGCCAGCAACTACCTTGAAACCCGGCTGGACATGAAGCACATGATGATGCTCAAGGCCCGCCTGCGCGAAGCCACCGTGTTCGGCAACCATCGCCGCCATGGCCTGTTGCTGGACTGCGTCGAGCAGATCAAGGGGCGCAAGCTGTTCAACAACCGCAGTGAGGATGGCTTCGACTTTCAGGGGCATCACCTGTACTGGGGTGGCAGCCGGGTGTCAGGGCCGCTGCTGGCGCTGATCCTGTACTCGCCCACCAGCGCAGGCAGTCACTTCTACGAGCTGATCCACGTGGCCAGCGTGCCAGTGTTGTCGCGCGCTCACCTGTTCCCGGTTTACCGCGACGAGGAGCGTGAACCGCTCAAGGCCTTGGTGTCGTTGATCGACTGGATGGCCAGCAAGGGGGTCAAGGTGCAGATGCGAAGGCCCGTGATCGGTGGCCAGGTGATGGATGAACTGGTGCTGACCTCCGACCAGGACCGCGTGCTGTCGGTGTCGCTGCTGGAGCAGCCGGTCGGGCCGGAACCGGATGCCGAGAATTTCAAGCGGTACGCCGATTTCAAGAGCCTGGAGACATTCCGCAAGTTTGTGGCCGGGTTCTTCATGCGCGAGCGCTGAGGTAGCACTCGAGGCGGGCCGGCCAATGGCCAGGATGTTGCTGGGCTGTTGCGATCGAGCGCGGCCCGCGCGGCGCTCGATCTCAACAGCGCCCGATCACCCAAGAAACAGCTTGTAAGCAGGATTCTCGGTCTCATCCCAGTACCGATAGCCCATCTCATCCAGCGCCAGCGGCAGCCCTGCCTGCTCATCCTCGGGCACCTCCAGCGCGGCAAACACCCGGGCTTCGGCCGCGCCGTGGTTGCGGTAATGGAACAGGCTGATGTTCCAGCGCTTGCCCAGCCGCTCCAGGAAGCCCAACAACGCTCCCGGACGCTCCGGGAACTCGAAGCGCAGCACCCGCTCATCGGCTCCCGGCGCCGCATGGCCACCCACGGTATGGCGCACATGCAGCTTGGCCAGCTCGTTGTCGGTCAGGTCGAGCACGCTGTAACCCTGCTCGGCGAGGTGTGCCAGCAGTTTCTCCCGGGGGTCGTGCAGCGGGTGCGTTTGCACCCCGACAAACAGGCGCGCTTCCTTGCCGGGGTAGTAGCGATAGTTGAACTCGGTGATCTGGCGCTTGCCCAGCGCCTGGCAGAAGGCCCGGAAGCTGCCTGGCTGCTCGGGGATGGTCACGGCAATGATCGCCTCGCGCTGCTCACCCAGCTCGGCACGTTCGGCCACATGGCGCAGGCGGTCGAAGTTGACGTTGGCACCGGAGTCGATCGCCACCAGCGTCTGCCCCCGTGCGCCTTCGCGGGCCACGTACTTCTTGATGCCAGCGACCGCCAGCGCGCCGGACGGCTCGGTGATCGAACGGGTATCGTCATAGATGTCCTTGATTGCCGCACACAGCTCATCGCTGCTGACGGTCACCACCTCATCGACGAAATGCCGGCACAGTTCAAAACAGTGCGCACCGACCTGGGCGACCGCCACGCCATCGGCGAAGGTACCTACCTGCGGCAGGATAACCCGCTCCCCCGCAACCATGGCGGCCTGCAGGCAATTGGAGTCTTCCGGCTCGACACCGATCACCTTGACCTCGGGGCGCAGGTACTTCACGTACGCGGCGATCCCTGCCACCAGGCCACCGCCCCCGACCGGCACGAAGATGGCATCCAGCGCACCCGGCTGCTGGCGGAGGATCTCCATGCCGACCGTGCCCTGCCCGGCGATCACGTCGGGGTCATCGTAAGGTGGCACGAAGGTAGCGCCTTCGCTGTCGGCCAGGGTCAGTGCATGGGCCAGGGCGTGGGGGAAGCTTTCACCGTGCAGCACCACATGCCCACCCCGCGAACGTACACCTTCGATTTTCAGCGAAGGCGTGGTGGTCGGCATGACGATGGTCGCCTTGATGCCCAGATGGGAGGCCGCCAGCGCCACACCCTGGGCGTGGTTGCCTGCCGATGCGGTGATCACCCCACGCTCGCGCTGAGCGGGGGTCAGGCGCGCCAGCCGGGTGTAGGCACCGCGGATCTTGAACGAGAACGTGGGCTGCAGGTCTTCGCGCTTGAGCAATACCTGGTTGCCCAGGCTGGCGGACAACGCCGGCGCCGCTTGCAGTGGGGTCTCGATGGCCAGGTCGTACACCGGCGCAGACAAGATGCGCCGCACCTGCTCCGACAGCAGCTGCTGAGGGGTAAGCGGGGTACGGGGGCTGACGTTGAGGCTGGTCATCGGGTGCAACTCCTTGGCTGTTTTCACGTTGCCCAGGAGTCGAAGAGTAGAAACCCGCCTCCAGGGCGGGTTCGGTGCACGTACGCGCTAGCCCGCCAAACTGATAATGGCGGTAATAATAATGGCGTTCACATGCGGGAAAGTGTTCATGGGGAGGGAACTTATCCCGCTGTACCTTGGCGTGTCAACACTTGGCTTGCTGTGCCGAGAGCGGCACATCGAACACCTTGTCGAAACCCCACTGGAACACGAAGGCATAGACGAAGAAGAACACGAACAACGCCATGTTGGTGAGCAACGCTGCCCACAGGCTGACATCCAGCCAGTACGCCACCAGCGGCAGCAGGATCACCACCAGCCCGCCTTCGAAGCCCAAGGCATGCAGCAGCCGGCGCATGAAGGTACGTTCACGCTGGTGCTGGCGCGCCTCCCAGCGCTCGAAAGCCCAGTTGAAGCCCATGTTCCAGCTCATCGCAATGCCCGACATCAACACTGACAGCACGGTCGACTGGGCCATGCCGGCACCGAACGCCAGTTCCAGTGCCGGCGCCACACAGGCCACGGCGATGGCTTCGTAGAGGATGGCCTGGACGATCTTGCGTGCCTTGCCTTGCATCTTCAGCTCCCTGTCGAAAAGGCCTACCACGTTACTAGAAGCCGCTGGCAAGCAAAAGCCTGAATACCTGGCCCGGCCACGCACAACCGTGCATTGGACAACCCGGCACCTGACTGCTTGTATCTACCCATTGCAAGTGGCGCGAGGTCGTACACCTTCGTCCAGGGAATCGTACGAGGAACAACACGATGGCCAACACCGTCATGATGGTATTCGGTACCCGCCCAGAAGCGATCAAGATGGCCCCACTGGCCAGGGTCCTGCGTGAGTGGCCCGACATCGACCTGCACATCTGTTCCACCGGCCAGCACCGCGAGATGCTTGAACAAGTGCTGACCGCCTTTGGCCTGAGCGTCGATCAGGACCTGAAGGTAATGACTCAGAATCAGACCCTGAACGGCCTTGCCCGTGACCTGCTGGACTCGATCGACAAGGCCTATGAACGGGTCAGGCCAGAGATCGTGCTGGTCCATGGCGACACCACCACCAGCTTCATCGCCGGCCTTGCCGCCTTCCACCGGCACATCCCCATCGGCCACGTCGAGGCCGGGCTGCGCACCGGCAACCTGCAGCAACCCTGGCCTGAGGAAGCCAACCGGCGCCTGACCGGGGTGATCGCCGACCTGCACTTTGCGCCCACCACCAAGGCCCGCGACAACCTGCTGCGCGAAGGCGTGCCGCTGGAACAGATCGAGGTCACCGGCAACACCGTCATCGACGCCCTGCTGTGGATGCGCGAATACCTGATGGAAACCGCGTGGCAGCCCGCCGCCGACTCCCCCCTGCACAAACTGCACGACGATCAGCGCATGGTGTTGATCACCGGCCATCGTCGGGAAAATTTCGGCGCCGGTTTCGAACGTATCTGCCTGGCCCTGGCCGAACTGGCACTGCGCTACCCCGATGTGCAGTTCGTCTACCCCGTTCACCTCAACCCGCAAGTGCAGAAAGCGGTCTACGGCCTGCTCTCGGGGCGTGACAACATCCACCTGATAGCCCCGCAGGACTATCAGCACTTCGTATGGCTGATGAACCGCGCCCACATCATCCTCACCGACTCCGGTGGCATCCAGGAAGAAGCCCCGGCACTGGGTAAGCCGGTGCTGGTGCTGCGCAAGGTCACCGAACGGCCGTCGGTGCTCGAAGGCGGCACGGTGAAGCTGGTCGGCACACAGACCGAGCGCATCGTCAAGGAAACCAGCCAATTGCTGGACGATGGCCAAGCCTACGCGCGCATGGCCCGCGTATTCACCCCCTTCGGTGACGGCCACGCCAGCGAAATCATCGCCGAGCGCCTGAGCCGCTGGTTCGAGGAAAGCGTAACCAAACGGGATGACGCATGAGCCTGGCTTTCATCGATTTCGTTACTTACGTACTGTTTGGCCTCAAGATCCTGGCGATCATCCTCGCCGCACTGATGTTCCTGCTCGGCTTGGACGACCTGTTCATCGACCTGTGCTACTGGTGCCGCAAGCTGTTCCGCCATTTGCGTATCTATGACAAGTACGCCAGGGCCGACGAGAAGCGTCTGTTCGAGGTGCCGGAAAAACCCCTGGCGATCATGGTCCCGGCCTGGAACGAAGTGGGCGTGGTGGGTGAAATGGCGCGCCTGGCGGCCTCGACCATCGACTACGAAAACTACCAGATCTTTGTCGGCACCTACCCCAACGACCCGCAAACCCAGGCTGACGTCGATGCCGTGTGCCTGCACTACCCCAACGTGCACAAGGTGGTCTGCGCCCGCCCCGGCCCCACCAGCAAGGCTGACTGCCTGAACAACATCATCGATGCCATCCTGCGCTTCCAGGACGACGCACGTATCGAGTTCGCAGGCTTCATCCTGCATGACGCCGAGGACGTTATCTCGCCCATGGAGCTGAGGCTGTTCAACTACCTGCTGCCCGCCAAGGACATGATCCAGATCCCGGTGTACCCCTATGCGCCGGAGTGGAAAGGCTTCACCGCCGGGCACTACGTGGACGAGTTCGCCGAGAACCACGGCAAGGACGTCATCGTCCGCGAAGCGCTGACCGGCCAGGTGCCCAGTGCCGGTGTCGGCACCTGTTTCAGCCGCCGCGCCATCAGCGCCCTGCTCGAAGACGGTGACGGCATCGCCTTCGACGTGCAGAGCCTGACCGAGGATTACGACATCGGCTTTCGCCTGAAGCAAAAAGGCATGAAGTGCATATTTGCCCGCTACTCGGTCACCGACCCTGCACTGGCCCTCAAGCACGAGTGGCGCCCCGGCATGAGCCGCGAGTTCGCCCAGGTGATCTGCGTGCGCGAGCACTTCCCGCGTGACTGGCAGCATGCCATCCGGCAAAAGTCCCGGTGGATCGTCGGCATCGTGTTCCAGGGCACCAGCAACCTGGGCTGGAGCCGAACAGGTGCGCTCAACTACTTCCTCTGGCGGGACCGCCGGGGCCTGTTCGCCTACCTGCTGGGCTTTTTGGTCAACCTGTTGCTGCTGGTGCTGCTGGCCATGTGGCTGGTTACGGTGATTGCGCCGCAGTCCTGGCGCTTCATGTCGATCCTCAGCGACAGCCAACTGCTGACCACACTGCTCTGGCTCAACGGCCTGATGCTGATCAACCGCCTGTTCCAGCGCGGCTGGTTCGTCACCCGCTATTACGGCATCGGCGAGGGGCTGCTGTCGGCCCCCCGGATGATGTGGAGCAACTTCGTCAACTTCTTTGCCAACCTGCGCGCCCTGCGCCAAGTGATGGAGATGGGCGATTCACGCCGGGTGGCCTGGGACAAGACCACCCACGAGTTCCCCGCCATCGCCTCACCGGCCCGCACTCCGCTGGGCCACCGCCTTGTCGCCAAAGGCTACATCAGCGAAGCGCAGCTCGAACAGGCCATCACCAGCCCGGTGCGGCGGCGCCTGGGCCGCGAGCTGCTGCTGCGTGGCTGGCTGACCAGCGAACAGCTGGTGCAGACCCTGGCCGAGCAACTCGACCTGCCATGGGCACCGCTCAACCCGTTCAAACTCGACCCGCAACTGATCGCCCTGCTGCCGCGCCGGCTGGCTACGCACTACGGCGTGCTGCCGGTGGCCGAAGACGGCAATACGCTGGTGCTGGCCAGCGAGAGCCCGGTCAGCCAGGTCTCGCTGGGGGTGATCAGCCGCCAGCTCAAACGCCCGGTAAGCTGCCGCCTGGCACCCCAAGGCCGGGTGACCCTGGGCCTGCGCTACCACTACCCCAGCCCCTGGCAGACAGACCAGACCCGGCAGATGCTCGACGTGCTCGAACGGCACCAGGACAACGCCGAACTGATCGAGCAGGTGAGTATCCACCAGGTCATGCTCGGTGCGTTGCTGCAGGTGCGCGGCATGGTCCCGGTGACCCTGTTCAACCAGGCCCTGATCGATTTTGATCCCGAGCGGCAGAGCCTTGGCGAACACCTGATCGCGCGCGGCATCATCACCGAGCTCGTGTTGCAACAGGCGCTCGAAGAACAGGCCAGCGAACAGCAGGCCGCCTTTGACCTGATCAGGGAGGTGGCATGAAGCCGCGCGTTACCCTCACACTCACCGGCCTGTTGTTGTGCACCACCGCCCTGCCTGCCCTGGCCGCGCCCATGACCGATTTCCAGCGGTTCACCAGCTACCCGTTCATGGAGCGCGGTTACCGCGAAGCAAAAAAGGACAATTGGGCCGAAGTCGAGCGCCTGACCCGCCATGTACTCGGGCGGGTGCCGAACAACGACGAAGCGCGCGCGCTGCTGGTCGAGGCCCTGGCCCACCAGCGCCGCTACAAGGAAGCAGAAGCACTGGCCGAGCAGCTTGGCAGCGGCACGGAGCATGCCGGCGCCCTGCTTGAACTGCGCCTGACCTGGATCGAGCAGGACCCACCCGCGGCCAGCCAAGTGGAGGGCTGGTTGGCCACAGCTGACGGCGCACACCGGGTACGCCTGTGGCAGGCCTACAGCCTGAGCCTGGCCAAATTCGGCGGCGCCGGCAGGGCCCTGGACTGGCTGAACCAATTGCCACCACGCGGCGATGGCCAGGTGCTGCGCCTGGCCAGGGCCAATTTCGCCGAACAACTGCGCAACTGGAACGCCACCATCGATCAGCTGCAGCCTCTGGCCGACAAGGGGCAATTGCCGGTGGATGCCTGGCAGCGCCTGGCCAACGCCTACGTCCAGCAGGTCGATGAAAAAGGCCTGACCCGATTGCTGCAAAGCGCGCCTTCCCCCGAGATGGCCACCCAGACCCGGCTGGCCATGGCCAACCGCGCCATCGCAATGGGCTACAGCAAGCAGGCCCAGCGCTGGCTGCAAACGCTGCCCACCGAGCAGTTGCAACAGCCCGAACAGCGCCAGCAGCTCTGGGAGCTGGCCCGCGAGGGCAACGATGCGCCGTTGCTCAGGCGCCTGAGCAACGAGCTGCAGCGGCCCTGCCTGGAGACGGTCGACTGGCTTTCACGGCACGACCCGAACATTGCCCGAGAACAGTTCAAGGACTGCTCTGCAGGCGCCGAACCACGCGCCTACGCAATACTCAAGCAGCGCCTTTACGGCGACCCGGCAGCGCCGCCACAACCGCGCACCGCCGCCGGGTGGGAGCACCGTTACCGGCGCACGGGCGAGCTGGCCGCACTTGAGCAAGCGACCTTCCTGCTGGTGCGCCAAGGCCACGACGAGCGCGCCCGAACCTTGTTGGAACAGGCCTACGACCGGCGTCAAGGACGGCTGACACCCTCACTGCTGCAGCGCCTGGGCAATCTTTATGCTCGCCAGGACGGCCAGCTGGACAGCCGCAGAATGCTCAGCCTGATCCCCCAGGTGGATGCCAATAGCCGTGCCCAACTGCTCGGCCGCTTGGCCGAGGCCGGGCAATGCGACACCGTGCGCCAGGCCGTACCGGCAAGCCCCAGCGAAGCCGGGCAATACCGTGCACTGGGGCGCTGCGCCATGCCTGAACAGCCGGGTGAAGCGGTGGTCTATTACCAGGCCGCCGAGCGCCTGGGCGACAGTGGCAACCGCCTGTCACTGGCCTATGCCCTGGAAGCTGCAGGTGACTCTACCGCAGCCCTGCCCATCTGGCGCAGCCTGCCGGACAGCGCCTGGAACGACAACGCCCGCCTGACCGCCGCCGCCGGCGCGCTGAACGCGGGCGACCCGCAAGCCGCCCGCCGCTACTGGGACGCCGCTGCGCACACCCGCGCTGATGACTGGGCACTGGGCACCGCCATCGCCCAGCGCCAGGGTGACCTGCAGGCCGCCCTTGGCTTTCAGCGCCAGGCACTGGCACACAACCCGCGCGCCGACCACTACTACGCAGCCGCCAACACCGCACAACAGGCCGGCGACAGCGCCCAGAGCACTGCCTGGCTGGCCGAAGCGGTGCGCCTGGCCCCCAACCAGCCACGCTATCGCGCCGACTACGGCATGCGCCTGGCCAGCTCGCCAGACAAGACCGACCGCCGCCAGGCGATCCCGTATCTGCAGCGCGCCACCCGCGATTTCCCCGAGGACTACCGCCTCGGCGAAACCCTGGCCGTGCGCTACGACGAAGCCGAAAACAGTGCCTCGGCGCGCCGCGAGCTGCGCCGGGTGATCGATGTGGAGCAGGACCTTGTCGACGGCGATGATGAATACGGCAGCCTCGATGCCCGTAAATACCGCCAGCGGCGCGCCCACGAAACCTTGGCGCGGCGTGACACCGTGACACTGGCCAGCACCTGGTCGCCAGCCGGCATCTCGACCAACGACAGGTTCCTCGACGACGGCGTGCGCAGCGGCAGCTCGCGCCGGGCACAGTCGCAGAACGTGCAACTGGCCATGTGGGACCATGCCTTGGGCGAAGAGCCCAGCCGCAATGGCAGCACGCTGTCGGTTTACGGCCGCGTGCTGTTCGGCGGGCAAAGCCGTAGCGACTACGCGCAAAGCATGGGCACCGGTGTCGGCCTGCGTTACAAACCGATAGGCCAGGCCAACCTCAACCTGTACGCCGAGCTCTACCACCAACGGCAGATCGACACCGAGCACTACAGCGGCCTGAGCCTGGGTGAGCTGCTCAGCCCGGCCAAGGTCGGTGGAAACTGGGGTGACCTGCGCCACAACGCCGAGTCGAGCAACGACCTGCTGCTGCGCGCCACTGCCTCGTTTCTCGACCAAGGCGACTGGCGCAACGACTGGCGGGTAGACGAGGACGACTGGAACGAGCGTTTCCTCTACCTCGACGCTGCCTGGTGGACCCGTGCCGGTGACCATGCCTGGCTGTCCCGTTACCAGCAGGGCCATGCCTGGAAATTGCCCGGCACTTCGCCGCAAACCCTGATGCCCTATGGCTTCTTCGAGTTTTCCAGCCAGGACCCCAGCAACGACTGGCGCCAGGATGCCCGCGCCGGCGTGGGCGTGCGCTGGCAATGGTGGTTCGACGATGACCGCTACAACGCCTACCGCGGCTCGTTGAAAGTACGCGCCGAGTATCAGCAGTCGTTGGGTGGCAACCTTTACCAGCGCGCCAATGGTGTGCTGGTCGGCGCGGAGATGAACTTCTGATGCGTACCTTTCTGGCCATCTGCCTGTTTGCGTTGAGCCTGCCGGCTGTGGCCGACCAGCGCCTGTTCTATCAACCGCTGAACCGCGACGCCAGCGTCAGCCCCGCCCAATGGCAGCAACTGTGGCGTACCACCGTGGCCCAGGGCGGCAAGATCGTGATCGTGCAGTGGAGCGCCTATGGCGACAGCGATTTCGGTGGTGCCCAAGGCTGGCTGGCCAACAGCCTGCGCGAGGCGCATGCCCAAGGCCTGCAGCTGGTACTCGGGCTGTACATGGACCCGGCCTATTATCAGCGCATCGAGGCACTCGACGGTGATGGGCTGAGCAGCTACTGGAAAGCCCAGCTGGGGAGATCCCTGAGCCAGCACCGACAGGTGCGCCAGCACTGGCAAATAGAGGTGGCTGGCTGGTACCTGCCAATGGAACTGGACGACCTGCACTTTCGCGACGCGGCCCGTCGCCAGGCGCTGTACAGCCAGTTGCAGGCGTTCAGCCGGCAGTTGGACAAACCGCTGCATATCAGTGCCTTCAGTGCCGGCAAGCTGGCGCCGCGGGTCAACGGCGCCTGGCTGGACCAGCTCGCAGGCCTGGGCGTGAGCGTCTGGTGGCAGGACGGCGCTGGCACCGGGCGGCTGCCGGCGCTGGTGCGCCAAAGCTATGAACAGGCCTTGCCTTGCCGCGTGGGCGTGGTGCGTGAAGCATTTCGCCAGGTGAGTGGGCCGGGGCAGGCTTTCAAGGCGCAGGCTGCGCAACCGAATCTGACCGGCGGATGCCATGCCGAGGCGGTGTTTGCCCTGCGCTACCGGCCCTGGGCGCGGGGTGTTCTGACGCAGAATTGATACTGTCTGCACCGGCCCACAAGTACCCCGCTGCTCTCAAGCTCAGCGCAAACCCAGTGAGAGCCGGCTTGCCGGCGATCATCGGCGAAGCCGGTGCCATGGATTAACCTGATGGCAAGCGAATCATGAACTGTGCACCACCCAGGGCTGACTGCGCCACCGTCAGCGTACCACCCTGCCCCTCGATGGCTCGCCGGCTGATCGCCAACCCCAGGCCGAACCCGCCGGTATTGCGATCACGGCTGCGGTCCAAGCGGTAGAACGGCTGGAAGATGCGCTCACGCTCTTCGACCGGAATGCCGATACCGTCATCCTCTACCGTCAACAGGCAAGCACCGCTCTCTTCCAGACGCAAACGCAGCAGCAGGCTCTGATCGCAATAGCGCATGCCATTGCGCACCAGGTTCTGCACCGCGCGGGCCGTCAGGCGCGGGTCAAGCACGAAGCGCGGCAGAGAACCTTCGGCGCGTACCTCCCACTCAATGCCACGGCTGTCGAGCTCTTCGGCAAAGCCGCCGAGCACACTGTCGACCAGCTCAAGCAACGACACCTCGACCCGCTCACGGGCCTGGTCGGCGTTGTACAGCCGGCTGTAGGACAGCAGTTCGAGCACCAGTTCGTCCAGCTCGCGCACGTGCCCGACCAGTTCCAGCAGGCGCTTGCGGCTGGTGGGCGGCACTTCGTCGAACAACAGCACCAGGCCGAAGTCCAGGCGAGTGAGCGGCGTGCGCAACTCATGGGACACGGCGTTGAGCAGCTCACGCTGCTGATTGACGTGGCGCTCCAGGTCGCCGGCCATGGTGTCGAATACACCGGCCAGTTCACCGATGTTCGAATGCGGGGAAATGTGCGTACGCTCGGCCATCTGCCCCTGGCCCAGACGCCTGGCCGTTTCCTTGAGCCGCTCAAGGTCGCGCCAGTGCGGCCACACCCACAACAGCAGGCAGCCAAGCATGGCGGCGCCGATCAGCACAGTCACGCCCCAGGACAGTACGTTGATGTCCAGCGGGTCCGGTGGCGAGTGCAGGCTCACCAGCCAGCCCTCTTCCAGCGGCGCCAGCACCGTTTCGTAATAGCCCCACTCGCCGATGCGCACTGCGTACAGGCCATGCGCCAGACGCGCCTGCTCCGGCGCGCTCAAGCTGGCCTGATCGGTACGCAACAGGGTCACCTGCAGCGGCGCGAACGCCTCGGCCAGCTCCTGTTCCACCGCAGGCCATTGCTCGCGCGGGGCCTGGCGGAACTGGCGCACGATCAGTGACTGCACGCCTTTGGCCTGGTCCAGGTTGTAGGCCACGAAGCGGTCATGGAACAGGCCGACGATGGCGTCAGGAATCAACAGCAGCGCACCGGCGTAGGCGACGATGATCACCAGGTAAAGGCGCACCAGAATCTTCAGCATGTCGCTTCAGCACTCCCATTCGACGCGGCTGAACAGGTAACCCTTGCCCCACACGGTCTTGATCTTGCGCGCTTCGCCGGCACTGTCATCGAATTTGCGCCGCAGCTTGGAAATGGCCACATCCACCGAGCGGTCGGTGCCGTTGAACTCGATACCGCGCAGTTGCTGAAGGATGCGGTCACGGCTCAGCACTTCCCCGGCGTTGCGCGCCAGCACCACCAGCAGGTTGTATTCACCGCTGGACAGTTCCACCTCTTCGCCGCGCCAACAGACCAGGCGCTCGGCCAGGTCGATGCGCAAGCCACCGATCAGGATCTGCTCACTGTCCAGCCGCGGCTCATGGACGCTGCTGCGGCGCAGCAAGGTTCGCACCCGCGCCAGCAGCACCCGCGGCTCACACGGCTTGGTGACGTAGTCGTCGGCGCCCATCTCCAGTCCCAGTACCTGGTCGTGGCTGTCGTCGCGGGCCGTCAGCATCAGGATCGGCAGGCTTTGGGATTCCTGGCGCAGCAGGCGGCACACCTGCAGGCCGTCGATACCCGGTAGCATCAGGTCAAGGATGACCAGGTCGGGTTTGTCTTGCCGGAACGCGTCCAGCACATGGTCGCCCCGGGCGATCACCCGCACATGGAAGTCGTTGCGTTGCAGATAGCTGGCAATCAATTCAGACAGGGCGCTGTCGTCTTCTACCAGAAGAATGTTTGGCATAGGGCTTGGTACGAGCTGAGGGAGGCCAATACAGGCATGTAGCGGCAAGAATATAGAATCCCCACCAGTGCAGGATTTTTCTTCACACTTTTTCACACACGTCCTACAGGTATTAACAGGCACCCGTGCCCTGCCTGCCTTAGCATACGGCCGGTCATCATCGGAAGATCCGTATGCCTATCATCCTTATCCATCGCCTGCGCCCCGTGGCGCTCGTGGCGCTTCTGGCCCTGTCCGTTGCCGGGTGCAACGACACCGAAGAGCAGGACGCCAAGCCCCCCGTACCCCAGGTCCGGGTAGAAACCCTGCAGCTCCAGCCCCTGGCCATCAGCACGGAACTCAGCGGGCGCCTTCTCGCCCCGCGTACCGCAGAGGTGCGCGCGCGGGTGGCGGGCGTGGTGCTCAAGCGGGTCTACCGCGAAGGCAGCGACGTCAAGCAAGGCGACGTGCTGTTCCTGATCGACCCGGCACCGTTCAAGGCCGACCACGATAGCGCCCGCGCTACACTGGCCAAGGCCCAGGCCAACCTGTACCAGGCCCGCTTGCAGGAGCAGCGCTACCGCGAACTGGTCGACGACAAGGCCGTCAGCCGCCAGGAGTACGACAATGCCCGCGCGGCGTTCCTTCAGGCCGACGCCGAAGTGGCCGCTGCCAAGGCAGCGCTCGAACGGGCGCGCCTGAACCTGGGCTACGCCACGGTTACCGCACCGATCTCCGGGCGCATCGGCCGCGCCCTGGTAACGGAAGGCGCGCTGGTGGGGCAGAACGAGACCACGCCACTGGCGACCATCCAGCAGCTGGACCCGATCCACGCCGACGTCACCCAGTCGACCCGCGAGCTCAATACCCTGCGCCGTGCGCTGCGTGCTGGCGAGTTGCAGCAGGCAGGCAATGGGGAGGCAAGCGCCACGTTGATCCAGGATGACGGCAGTGCCTACCCGTTGCCCGGCAAACTGCTGTTCTCGGACATCAGCGTGGACCCAAGCACCAACCAGATCACCCTGCGCAGCGAGTTCCCCAACCCTGACCTGGACCTGCTGCCCGGCAGCTACGTGCGCGTGCGCCTGGAGCAGGCCGTACAGCCCAAAGGCATCAGCGTGCCGCAGCGCGCCATCCTGCGTGACAGCGCCGGGGTGCCGAAGGTGCTGGTGGTCGACGCGCAGGCACGCATCAGCGAGCGCCAAGTGGTACTGGGCAACGCCCAAAGCGACCGCTGGATCGTCAGTGAAGGCCTGGCCGCCGGCGAGCGTGTGGTCATCGAGGGCCTGCAACACGTCAAGGCCGGTGACCAGGTCCAGGTCGACACGGCCCAGGGCAGCCAACCCATCGCCCAGCACAACGGCCAGTGAGGGCCTGACCCATGCCGCAATTCTTCATCGACCGCCCGGTATTCGCCTGGGTGGTCGCACTGTTCATCCTGCTGGCCGGCGCCCTGGCCATCCCGCAACTGCCGGTGGCCCAGTACCCCAACGTAGCCCCGCCGCAGGTGGAAATCTATGCCGTGTACCCGGGGGCGTCCGCAGCCACCATGGACGAGAGCGTGGTCAGCCTGATCGAGCAGGAGCTCAACGGCGCCGACAACCTGCTGTACTTCGAGTCGCAGAGCAGCCTGGGCAGCGCCACCATTACCGCCACCTTCGAGCCGGGGACGCACCCGGACCTGGCCCAGGTCGACGTGCAGAACCGCCTCAAGGTGGTCGAGTCGCGCTTGCCGCGCCCGGTGACCCAGCAGGGCCTGCAGGTGGAAAAAGTGTCCACCGGTTTTCTGCTGCTCGGCACCCTGACCTCTGAAGACGGCAGCCTCGATGAAACCGCCCTGTCGGACATCCTTGCCCGCAACGTGATGAACGAAATCCGCCGCCTCAAGGGCGTCGGCAAAGCCCAGCTGTACGGTTCCGAGCGTGCCATGCGGATCTGGATCGACCCGGGCAAGCTGATCGGTATCAGCCTTACGCCCAACGATGTTGCCAACGCCATCGCCGCAAAGAACGCCCAGGTGGCGCCCGGCAGCATCGGCGACCTGCCTGCCCGCAGCACCCAGGAAATCACCGCCAATGTGGTGGTCAAGGGCCAGCTGAGCACCCCGGAAGAATTTGCCGCCATTGTGCTGCGGGCCAACCCCGACGGCTCGACGGTGACCATCGGCGATGTGGCGCGGGTCGAGATCGGCGCCCAGGAATACCAGTACGGCACACGCCTGAACGGCAAGCCGGCCAGCGCCTTCAGCGTGCAGCTGGCGCCGGGCGCCAACGCCATGGAAACCGCCACCCTGGTACGGGCGAAGATGCAGGAGCTGTCGGTTTATTTCCCGGAGGGAGTCAAGTACGACATCCCCTATGACACATCACCGTTCGTCAAGGTCTCCATCCAGCAGGTCATCAGCACCCTGTTCGAAGCCATGCTGCTGGTGTTCGCCGTGATGTTCCTGTTCCTGCAGAACCTGCGCTATACGCTGATCCCGACCCTGGTGGTGCCGGTGGCGCTGATGGGTACCTTCGCCGTGATGCTGGCGCTGGGCTTCTCGGTCAACGTGCTGACACTGTTCGGCATGGTCCTGGCCATCGGCATCCTGGTCGACGATGCCATCGTGGTGGTGGAGAACGTCGAGCGGATCATGGCCGAGGAAGGCTTGCCGCCGAAGGAAGCAACGCGCAAGGCGATGGGCCAGATCAGCGGCGCCATCATCGGTATCACTCTGGTGCTGGTGGCGGTGTTCCTGCCCATGGCCTTCATGAAAGGCTCTGTCGGGGTGATCTACCAGCAGTTCTCGCTGTCTATGGCGGTTTCGATCCTGTTCTCGGCGTTTCTGGCCCTGAGCCTGACCCCTGCCCTGTGCGCCACCCTGCTCAAGCCGCTGGCCAAGGGCGAACACCACGAACGCAAGGGTTTCTTCGGCTGGTTCAACCGCAGTTTCGAACGCATGAGCAACGGCTATGAGCGCTGGGTGGTGCAGGCTCTCAAGCGCAGCGGCCGCTACCTGCTGGTGTATGGCGTGCTGCTGGCGGTGCTCGGCTACGGCTTCAGCCAGTTGCCCACGGCGTTCCTGCCCACTGAAGACCAGGGCTACACCATCACCGACATCCAGCTGCCACCAGGTGCCAGCCGCATGCGTACCGAGCAGGTAGCCGCACAGATCGAGGCGCACAATGCCCAGGAGCCCGGGGTGGGCAACACCACGGTGATCCTCGGTTTCAGCTTCTCCGGCAGCGGGCAGAATGCGGCGCTGACCTTCACCACCCTGAAGGACTGGTCCGAGCGTGGCGCCGACGACAGCGCCCAGTCAATTGCCGACCGCGCCAGCGCCGCATTTTCCCGGATCCGCGATGCGGTAGCGTTCTCTGTGCTGCCGCCGCCCATCGACGGGCTGGGGGAGTCCACCGGTTTCGAGTTCCGCCTGCAGGACCGCGGTGGCATGGGCCATGCCGCGCTGATGGCGGCGCGTGACGAACTGCTGGCCGGCGCCGGGAAAAGCAAGGTCTTGGTGAACGTGCGCGAAGCTTCGCTGGCCGAAAGCCCGCAGGTACAGCTGGAAATCGACCGCCGCCAAGCCAATGCATTGGGCATATCGTTCGCCGACATTGGCGCGGTGCTGGACACCGCCGTGGGCTCCAACTACGTCAACGACTTCCCCAACCAGGGCCGCATGCAGCGGGTGGTGGTGCAGGCCGAAGGCGACCAGCGCAGCCAGGTTGAGGACCTGCTGAAGATCCACGTGCGCAACAGCAGCGGCAAGATGGTGCCATTAGGCGCCTTCGTACAGGCCAAATGGGTCAGTGGCCCGGTGCAACTGACCCGCTACAACGGCTACCCGGCCGTGTCGATTTCTGGTGAGCCGGCGGCCGGCTATAGCTCGGGCGAGGCCATGGCCGAAGTCGAGCGTCTGGTCGCGCAATTGCCGGCCGGGGCCGGCCTGGAATGGACCGGCCTGTCGCTGCAGGAACGCCTGTCCGGCAGCCAGGCACCGCTGTTGATGGCGCTGTCTCTGCTGGTAGTGTTCCTGTGCCTGGCGGCGCTGTACGAAAGCTGGTCGATCCCCACTGCAGTGCTGCTGGTGGTACCGCTCGGCGTGCTTGGCGCAGTGCTGGCAGTGACCCTGCGCGGCATGCCCAACGATGTGTTCTTCAAGGTCGGCCTGATCACCCTGATCGGCTTGTCGGCGAAGAACGCCATCCTCATCATCGAATTCGCCAAAAGCCTGGTGGACCAGGGCGTGGATGCCGTCGACGCCGCCGTGCAGGCCGCCCGCCTGCGCCTGCGGCCGATCGTGATGACCTCGCTGGCATTCATCCTCGGCGTGGTGCCACTGGCCATCGCCACCGGCGCCAGTTCGGCGAGCCAGCAGGCGATTGGCACCGGGGTGATCGGCGGGATGCTCAGCGCCACATTGGCGGTGGTGTTCGTGCCGGTGTTCTTTGTAGTGGTGATGCGTTTGGCGCAGCGCCGTCACAAGCAAAACGCGGTCGACGCTAAACATGTAGTCGTGTGATAAAACCCCGCGAGGTCTGGCCTGCAGGACTGGTAACAATGTCAGGCCAGACCTTGCACTATCCGCGGCTCGCAGACCCGTGGGTGTTAAACGGCACGCTGCAATGAAGCAACCCATGCGCTTGAAATTCGCTATGTTAATATTGCTTGCATCGCTTGCATCGGTGGAGGACCTGAAATGAAACAAGCTCACGATATCAGTATCAGAAGCCAAATCCAGGAACTCGCAAAGCAGCATGGCGTGACTGGCGACAAGGATCGCTTCAGCGACTTGGCTAGCACGGTTACCCGGCTCTCTGGTGATGTCGTTGCACTCGATACCATCGAAAGAATGCTCGTGTCCCTCAAGAAGCAAGGCATTTTGACCAAGCAGCAGATTCTGCAGTTGGAAGCCGGTTACCTGCGCGAACAATCGTGTTCTGGCAGCGGACGTAACCTCAGCGCATGATTTTCGACCCCTTTGATGACTATGAGTCCGCAGGCTACCTGCGTAATGCTTTCAAGTTCAAAGACCCCGAACAAATCAAGAAAATGGAGCATCTGGCCTTCGAGGCAAGCCTCGAGGAGGCCATTGCCCTGCTCGCTGCGCCCACGCGCATTACCTATGAAACCCTGCTTGAACTGCATGCACTGCTGTTCTGCGACTTCTATCCGTGGGCCGGCAGGGACCGCGCCGAAGTTGCGCCCAGGCTCGCGGTATTCAAGGGAACCGACTCCGACCCACGCCACACAGCGTTTTGCCCTCCTGATCAGATCAGGCATTGGGCCTCCCACGCCTTGAGACTCGGTCAGGATAGCGAGCGGTTCAGACAGCAACCCGGGGCAGTGCTTGGCTTGCTCGCCGATGCCCACCCTTTTCTGGATGGTAATGGTCGGGCCATCCTGCTGGTGTTCATGGAGCTTTGCCACAGGGCCGGGTTCGCCATTGATTGGTCTCGAACGACCAAAGAGCAATACCTGGCCGCCTTGAGCGCTGAGATCAACCAACCGTCCAAAGGCCATCTCGACCATTACTTGAAACCCTTCGTGATAGAGGTTTCAGACAGAAGCCAGTGGCCAGAAATCCTTGGCACAATCAAAGGACTTGATGGCCTGGACAAGGAAAACATCAGGTACGAAAGCCTGGATGATCCCGAGGTGCAGAAGCTATACACAGCTTATCGAGCGGTACCGATGCCTCTCCTATCTATCCTGATCCTCGCCGGCGGTCGCGGCCAGCGCATGGGCGGTCGTGACAAAGGGCTGGTGCGATGGCGAGACGAACCGCTTGTGGCGCATGTACAGCAAGTGGTGCGGACACTGAGTGACGATGTGGTGATCTCCTGCAATCGCAACCAGGACCTTTATCGGCCGTTTGCCGATCAACTGGTGTGCGACGCCGTGGCAGACTTCCCTGGGCCAATGGCCGGGGTGATCGCCGGGCTGGCAGCGGCGAGGCATGAATGGGTAGTGGTGCTGGCTTGTGATGCACCACTGATTGAGCGAGGGTTGATCGAGGATTTGCTGCAGTTGGCAGTGGCCAATGACAGTGCGGCCATGGTGCGTCAGGGTGGGTATTGGCAGCCGATGTTCAGCGTGCTGCCGCGCAGGCTGCTGCCGCTGCTGGAGCAGGCCTGGGCGGCTGGAGAGCGGAGCTTGCAGAAGGCCCTGTTGCAGGCGCCGGTCCAGGCCCTGGAATGCCCCGAAGGTGACCCACGCTTGAGCAATTTCAATAGCCCAGATCTACTGCAGGACTAAGTCAGGCCGCTTGAGCCGGCGATGCGCAAGCGACCTGATTGCTCTCTACACTGCATACACGCCTCATTCAACCCAAATCTTCCAGGCCAAGCAGCCCCATCGCCCCCAACCCTGGGGAACAGCACCCAACCCACCTCGCACCTCCAGGCGCCTCGCGCTGCACTAGACCCCTTGTGTTACGGGCGCTGCAGCCCACTCTCACGCACTTGGCACGACAGTTGCCGATGTCCTCCCAGACGCCCCAAGTCCATGGGCCCGTTTGCAGGAGGAATGACTCATGCACCGACCGATACCCACACCGCTGGCCGTGGCGATTTTCGCCAGCATGCTCCAGCTCCCGGCCCAGGCAGCGCTGTATGCCGTCGACACCGGTCCCTATGACCCCGCCAATGGCAACTTCGCCGCCTGGTACCAGGACACGCATGGGCGAACCCTCGACCTGTGCCTGACCAAGACCGTCAGCTCACGTGTTGGCGGCGCCCCAGGGGCGCCGGCATACATGTGCACGCTGCTGCCCACGCCTGGCGTATTCGACGACACACAACCCATCGTTTTCCCCAGCAACTTCCCTGACGAAGCCTTCTGGTTCACCGCCGACGCCGCCATCGTCGATGCCGCCCGCGGCATCGACCTGAGTTACGGCACGGCCATCGAAGCGGCGTTCGCCGCTGAGGAGCCCGTCGAAGGCGATCAGGTCAGCTTCGCCCGGGTTCGTATCCGCGTCGATGTGCCGACCGCCGGCACCTACATCGTCACGCACCCCTACGGCGTCGACGTGTTCGACGTGCCCGCCGCCGGCGATCGGGCGATCAACATGACCCGCGATATCGGCATCGCCGGCGCCGGTGACTTCAGCGGCGCGCTCAAAGGTGACGTGGGGCCGTTCCTGCGCAGCGTCAACGGCCCCTACACCGAGGGCAGCGAGCGCTTCATCGGCGACCCGAACCTGGAAGAGCCTGTCACCGGCAGCCCGTACAACACCAACTACGTGCGTATCGAGGGCCCCGGTGGCATCGACCTGCGCACCGAGCTGTTCTCGATCTCCGGCAAGCTCTCCGACGTTGCCCGGCCAACCCCGTTGATGCCACTGCGCAGTACCTATTCGCGGCACACCGAGGACGGCGACCTGCGTGCCCAGCAGGACGTCTTCGTGATGGCCCCGCCGCCTCCGGCCACCGTCACCCTGACCAGCCAGACGCCAAACCTGAGCCTGACCGAAGCCAACAGTACCGGCGCCTGGTATGCCCAGTCAGTCCTCAACCCGCTGTTGCCGGCCTCGTTGACATTGACCGCTGACAACAGTGTGGCGATCCCCACCAGCAGCCTGGCCACCGTCAACCTGCCGTTGACCGACCTGGTGACCATCACCCGTGCTGAATTCAGCCTGGCCAGCGGCCAGTTGACCCTGGTGGCAAGCACCAGTGACGAGACCAGCCCACCGGTCCTCACCGCCCACACCGGCAACGGCGCGCTGATCGGCGACCTGGCTGGCAGCGGTGCGGTGAAAACGTTGAGCACCTCCCTGTCGCCCATCCCGCCGGCCAAGGTGCAGGTCACCAGTGCCAATGGCGGTAGCGACAGCGAAGACGTGGTGCTGGTGCCATGAACAGACAAAGGCTCCGCCTTCAAGGAGGCAGCATGAACACTTGGCAACGCCGTGCGCTGTTGGCCGCCGGTTTCTCCCTCACTGTGACCAGCGCGGCCTGGGCCGCACTGTCGGAGGTCGATCCGGGCCCCTACACCTTTGCCACCGGTGGATACCCGATGTGGTACAAGGACACCGACAACCTGTCCCTGGAGCTGTGCCAGTCGCGCGCTACCAGCACCCGGTTCCCTGGTGCGCCGGGCGCACCGGCTTACATGTGCACCCTGCTGCCTGAGCCGGGTGTCTATGACGACGCCTTACCGTTGGTGTTCCCAGACAACTGGCCGCCAGAGATGTTCTGGTTCCTGGCAGAAACCGAAATCCCCGAAGTGGGCAACAGTGGTTATGAGCTGGAAGTCTACGTAGCAGGCCTGGAGGCCGCTTTCGCCGAGGAAAACCCGGTAGACGGCGACCAGCAAAGCTTTGCCCGCATCCGCATCCGCGCCTCGGTACCGACGACCGGCACCTATGTCATCACCCACCCTTACGGTGTGGAGACGGTCAACGTGACGGCAGCCGGTCGGCGGGCGATCAACATCACCCGCGACATCGGCATCGGCGCCCCGGGCAACTTCAGCGGAGCGCTCAACGGCAACCTCGGGCCGTGGCTGCGCGGGGTCGGTGGCCCCTATACCGAAGTCAACCCGGATACCGGTGCCAGCGAAACCTTCATCGGCGACCCGAACCTCACCGAAGCGGTGACCGGTAGCCCGTTCAATACCAACTTCGTGCGCATCGAAGGGCCAGCCGGGGCCATCCAGACCAATGTGTTCACGGTGTCGGGCAAGGTGCTTGACCAGCGTGCGCAAACGCCGGTAACCCTGGAGCGCGCCACCTACTCGCGCAACGGCGCCGGCACCCGGGTCGAAGTCTTCGCCAAAGCGCCGAACGATGCTGATGTATGCATGCGCAATGGCCTGGCCCTGGTCGGGACTCCACCCTCGCCCTGCCAGTTCAGCCTGCTTGCGGATAACAACGGGCTGTTCTTCACCCAGCAGTTGAGCCAGACCGCGCCGCCGCCGGTAGTGGTGGTCACCGGCAGCACGGCTACCGGCGGCACCCGCCCTACTTCACTGTCGAGCAAGCTGACAGATGTGGTGAAAGTGGACACTGCCCGCTACGACTGGACCAACAAGCGCCTGGTGATCGAAGCACGCTCCAGCGACGAGGTGGTAGTCCCCGACCTGGTTGCCCAAGGCTACGGCCGCCTGTCCAAATCCGGCACCCTGCAGAGCCTGACCGTCAACGACCTCAGCCAGCCGCCAGCCACTGTCACCATCAAGTCCGCCCATGGCGGCAGCGATGAGGAGCCGGTGATCGTGGTCGGCAACGCACCGATCGAAGCCGAAAACCAGGCGCCGCTGGCCCAGGCCGATTCCGGCAGTACCAGCGTCGGTGTACCGCTGACCCTCAACCTGTTGCAGAACGACAGCGATCCGGACGGTGACGTACCGCTGACCATCAGCGACCTGACCCAACCGGGTACCGGCCTTGGCGGTGTTGTGCTCAACGGCACCACGTCGGTCACCTACACCCCGCCAGCCGGCGCCACACAACCCCTGGTCGCCACCTTCAGCTATCAGGCGGTGGACGCCAAGGGCCTGAAGTCCACACCGGCCACCGTGACCGTGAACGTTGCGCCGAACCAGCCGCCAACCGTGGCTGCCCAGACCGTCGCGACACTGGGCGTACCCCTGAGCATCAACGTACTGGCAGGCGCCGCCGACCCGGAAGGCAACGCACCACTGGTGGTCGACAACGTCACGCAACCCGCTGCCGGCCGCGGTACGGTCAGCACCGACGGCAGCACGGTGACCTACACGCCACCGGCGACGGTCACCACAGCGTTCAGCACCACCTTCACCTTCCAGGTGCGTGACTCGCTCGGTTCGCTTTCCAACCCCGGCACCGTCACCGTCAACGTGTCGCCACGCCCGGCCGCAGAAACCTTTGCGGTCACCGCGGCAACGGTCACGGCGCGCTCCAATAACCGTTTCAACTGGGACATCAGCGGCACCTCGTCGGTCACCACCGGCAACACCGTTACCGTGCGCGTGACCACCACCACGGGTGAGCAGACCCTCGGCACCGTCACGGTACCGATAACCGGACGCTGGCGCCTGGCAGTGGGCAACAGCACCACGATGATCCCGACTGCCGCGCCTACGGCAACCGTAACCAGCAGCCAAGGCACCACACGCACCATCAACGTCGTTGTGCGCTAAGGCCAGGAGAACGTCATGAAACGCCTTCACCCACTGCTGCTGAGCCTGGCCCTGGCTGGCCAGGCTCAGGCCGACGACCTGATGGACAACGCCGACCTTGCCGCCGGCAGCGACCTCGGTGACCCGGTGATCATCCGCCTGTTACCGGCAGGTGCCGGCCAGGTGGCGGTGATCGAGCAACTGGGTTCGGGCAACCGCGCCGCCCTCGACCAGAACGGCCAGGCCCTGCTGGGCCGCATCGTCCAGGCCGGGGGCGCACAGGAAGCGTACATCCTGCAAGAAGGTAGTGACCTGATGGCCAGCATCAGCCAACAGGGAAATGGCAACAGCGCGTCGATCCGCCAGAGCGGCACCAGCAACAACGCCAGCATCGAGCAGATCGGCAACGACAACAGCGCCAGCATTGTGCAAGCCGGCTCGGGCCTGAACAGTTCCGTGACCCAGGCCGGCAATGGCCAGCATGTTCAGATCACTCAATACCGATAGACCTGGAGGCACCACCATGTTCAAGCTCGCTCCCCTAAGTGCCGCTATCCTCCTGGCCGTGGCCGGCCAGGTCATGGCGGACGACAGCACCTCGACCCAGTCGCAGACCGGCAACCAGAACATCGCCGAAGTCAGCCAGACCGTCGCGCCCTTCGCCGCCGCCACCCAGAACCAGACCGGCAAGGGCCACAACCACCTGGCGGTGCAGGACACCAGCACCAGCTACATCGACCAGACCGCCAATGGCTCGTACAACGCCGGCTACGCCGAGCAGTTGGTCGAAAATGGCAGCCAGATCACCCAGCAAGCCGAAGGCACCTACAACGACGCCTTCGCCAGCCAGTCGTTGGGTGAAAACAACCAGGCGCTGCAGATGCAACAAGGCGCCGAGAACCGCTCGACCGTGTGGCAGGATACCCAGCTGGGCAGCCAGGCCACTACCCAGCAGAGCGGCCAGCGCAACGAAGCCTTCGTCGAACAGCTGTTCGGGGGCAGCAACAACAAGAGCCTGGTGAACCAGGACGGCCAGGACAACTATGCCGCTGCCGAACACCTGACGCACAACGACGGCAATATCGAGATCTACCAGCAAGGCAAGCAGAACTGGGCCTACGGCGACCAGCGCGACGGCACCGGCGGCCTCATAGGCATCGATCAGAACGGCACGGGCAACTCGGTGGAAGTCTGGCAGGACACTCAAGTCGGCAGCCAGGCCACCGTCAACCAGAATGGCCAGCTCAACGAAGGCTACATCGACCAGAGCCTGGGCCAGGACAACACTGCCAGCCTGTATCAACAAGGCAAGTCCAACGCCAGCTGGTCCGATCAGTTCGAGACCACCAACTCGACCACCAGCATCTCCCAGACCGGCACCAGCAACCTGCACTTCACCTACCAGACCGGCGACAACCAGAGCCTGACCGTGACCACTCAAGGTACCGGTAACAAGGTCATGGCCAGCAACTGGAAAGGCGAGAAACTTGGCGGGCAGTTCGGCAGCGACCAAACCGCCGTAATCAACCAGAGAGGCACGGAAAACAGCGTCAACCTGACCCAGAACGGTACCTTGCAACTGGCCACCCTGGGCCAGAAAGGCACCAACAACTCGATGGAAACCAAGCAGGCCGACAGCAACAACGAGCTGTACTTCGAGCAGAACGGCACCGACAACATCCTGATCGCTGACCAGCGCGGCATCGACAACTATGCCACCGGCGACACCACCGGCACCGGCAACACCATCACCCTGGACCAGTCCGGCTACGCCAACCAGAGCTTCACCACCCAGCTGTACGGCAGTGGCAACAGCGCCACCATCAAGCAGGCCGATACCGCCAACGTCGCCTACGTGACCCAGGGCGGCGCCGGCAACATGGCGTTCGTCGACCAGAGCGGCGCCAACCAGGCCGCCACCATCACCCAGATGGGCAACGGCAACACGGCCACCGCCACCCAGCGCTAAGCAGCTCCCTCTTGAACCGCAGCGCTTCTCTCCCTGGCGTTGCGGTTCCTTTTTTTGTGCTTCGCACGTTATCGGGGCGCGGATGTTTTTGACTGCCGGCTGCAACAACCTTTTATGCACTTTTCGCTGCCTGATCTAGACTTTTCGCGACAACCCAGCAAGTTCAAGCCTGCGACAATCAGACTCAGAACATTATGTACCAACTTGTTAATTAGCTTGCTAAGGGCTTAAACTGCGCACATTCCACCTGCTGAGATCCCTGGCATGAACGAAACACCGCGCGCCTCTGGCGCCACAAACATCATCCTGGTCGGCTTGGGCGTGATCATCGCCCTGCTCGGCCTCCTCCTGGCTGCCGGCGGCGTCAAGCTCGCGGGCCTTGGCGGCTCCTGGTACTTCCTGATCGGCGGCCTGGCCATGGCCATCGCCGGCGTACTCATTGCCCGACGCAAGAAAGCCGGTGCCTGGCTGTACGCTGCATTCCTGATCGGCACCGCACTGTGGGCACTGATCGACGCCGGCCTGGTGTTCTGGCCGCTGTTCTCGCGCCTGTTCATGTTCGGTGCTATCGGCATGGTGGTGGCGCTCGTCTACCCGCAGCTGGTACGTGCCAATGGCGGTAGCACTGGCCGTGGCGCCTACGGCATCGCTGGCGTGCTGGCCGTGGTGCTGGTGATCGCTGCGGGCAACATGTTCGTTGCCCATCCAAGCGTCGCGCCTACCGGCAAAGGCCCGGGCATGACCCCGGTCGAAGCCGGCAAGGAGCAGAAGGACTGGGCCCACTATGGCAATACCGAAGGTGGCAGCCGCTTCGCTGCACTGGACCAGATCAACCGCGACAACGTCGACAAGCTCAAGGTCGCCTGGACCTACCGCACCGGTGACGTCGCCGTCAGCGATGGCAACGGTGCCGAAGACCAGCTGACCCCGTTGCAGGTTGGCAACAAGGTGTTCATCTGCACCCCGCACAACAACCTGATCGCCCTCGATGCCGACACTGGCAAAGAGCTGTGGAAAAACGAGATCAACGCCCAGTCCAAAGTGTGGCAGCGTTGCCGTGGCATGGCCTACTTCGACGCTACCGCGCCAGTGGCCCAGCCAACTCAGCCAAACAGCTCGCCGGTAACCGTCGGTAGCGTACCGGCTGGCGCCAACTGCCAGCGTCGCCTGCTGACCAACACCATCGACGGCCGGCTGATCGCAGTCGACGCCGACACCGGTGAGTTCTGCCAAGGCTTCGGCAACAATGGCCAGGTCAACCTGATGGCCGGCCTGGGTGACGTGCCAAACTCCTACTACCAGCTGTCGTCCGCACCGCTGATGGCCGGTACCACCGTGGTGGTAGGCGGCCGTGTCGCCGACAACGTCCAGACCGACATGCCAGGCGGCGTGATCCGTGGCTTCGACGTGTTCACCGGTGCCATGCGCTGGGCGTTCGACCCGGGCAACCCGCAAGACCGCAACGCTCCGGCCGACGGCAGCACCTATGTGCGCAGCACCCCGAACAGCTGGGCGCCGATGTCCTACGACCCGGCGATGAACACCGTGTTCCTGCCGATGGGCTCCTCGTCCACCGACATCTACGGTGTCGAGCGCAGCAAGCTGGACCACACCTACGGCGCTTCGGTGCTGGCCCTGGACGCCACCACCGGCAACGAGAAGTGGGTGTTCCAGACCGTGCACAACGACCTGTGGGACTTCGACCTGCCGATGCAGCCAAGCCTGATCGATTTCACCAAGGACGACGGCAAGTCGGTACCTGCGGTGGTGATCGGCACCAAGGCCGGGCAGATCTACGTGCTCGACCGCGCCACCGGCAAGCCGCTTACCCAGGTTGACGAAGTTCCGGTCAAGCCAAGCAACATCCCGAACGAGCCGTACTCCCCGACCCAGCCTAAATCGGTGGGCATGCCACAGATCGGCGCACAGACCCTGACCGAGTCGGACATGTGGGGCGCCACGCCATATGACCAACTGCTGTGCCGTATCGACTTCAAGAAGATGCGCTACGACGGCCTGTACACCGCACCGGGCACCGACCTGTCGCTGAGCTTCCCCGGTTCGCTGGGTGGCATGAACTGGGGCAGCATTTCCACCGACCCGGTCCATGGTTTCATCTTCGTCAACGATATGCGCCTGGGCCTGTGGATCCAGATGATCCCGTCGCAGAACAAAGGCCAGGCCGCTGGCGGTGGTGAAGCGCTGAACACCGGCATGGGCGCCGTACCGCTCAAAGGCACCCCTTATGCGGTGAACAAGAACCGCTTCCTGTCGGTCGCCGGCATCCCTTGCCAGGCACCACCGTTCGGCACCCTGACCGCCATCGACATGAAGACCCGCCAGGTGGCCTGGCAGGTACCGGTCGGCACCGTCGAAGATACCGGCCCGCTGGGTATCCGCATGCACCTGCCGATCAAGATCGGCCTGCCAACCCTGGGCGGCACGCTGTCCACCCAAGGCGGCCTGGTGTTCATCGCCGGCACCCAGGACTTCTACCTGCGCGCCTATGACAGCAGCAACGGTAACGAGATCTGGAAAGCCCGCCTGCCAGTCGGCAGCCAGGGTGGCCCGATGACCTATGTCTCGCCCAAGACTGGCAAGCAGTACGTGGTGGTCACTGCCGGTGGCGCCCGCCAGTCGACTGACCGTGGCGACTACGTGATTTCTTACGCACTGCCGTAAACCGCGTCGCTTTCATCGCCGGCAAGCCGGCCCCCACAGGTTCGTTGAAAGACCTTGTGGGGGCCGGCTTGCCGGCGATGAGGCCCTGAAAGATCAATTCGAGACCCCGCAATGCCATCCGCTATTCGCATCACCTCCCCCCTTCTGCTGGCCCTGGCCAGCACCACCGCCCTGGCCGACGGCGACCTCATGACCCGCAGCACCATGACCGGTGACTGGGGCGGCCTGCGCCACCAGCTTGAAGAAGACGGCATCAAGGTCACCGGCGACTACAGCGGTGAGACCGCGTACAACGCCCACGGTGGCCTGCACCGCTCGGCGCGCTATTCGCAGAACCTCAAGTTCGGCGTGCAGTTCGACCTGTCGAAACTGTATGGCCTGGATAACGGCGGCAAGGTCCAGCTGACCATCAACGACCGTCGCGGCAACAGCGCCTCGGAAGACCTGGTGGGCAACCGCCTGCCGATCCAGGAAAACTACGGCGGCCTGTACACCCGCCTGACCGAACTGAGCTACGAGCGCACCCTGTTCACCCCGGCGCTCAACGTCAAGCTCGGCTACATGGCCATGGGCAACGACCTCGGCGGCCTGGACAGCGGCATCCTGTGCAACTTCATGAACGCCGGCTTCTGCGGTCACCCGCTGAACATGTCGGGTGGCAGCGGTTGGGCCAACTACCCCAACGCCCACCTGGGCGTGCGCGTGAAGTACGACCTGTCGCCATCTTGGCAGTTGCGCGTGGCGGCGTTCAACGTCGACCCCGAAAGCAACGGCAACTCCAGCCGCGCCTGGCACCTGGGGCCCAAGCACACCACAGGCACCGTGGTGCCGGTCGAGCTGATCTACAAGCTGCAGGGCGAATTGCCGGGTGAATACAAGCTGGGCTACTACTACGACAGCTCCGACGTCAAACGCATTGGCAGTGACGACGAAGTGTCCGGCCGTGGCGGCCATTACCTGCTGATCGACCAGGCGGTGTGGAACGATGCCGGTTTGCCGGGGCGCAGCCTGCATGCTTTCGGCCAGTACTCGGCGTCGAGCAAGGCAGCCTCGCCATTTACCAAGTGGTATGGCGCCGGTGTGGTGCTGTACAAGCCGTTCGAAGGCCGCCCGCGTGACACCGTGGCGCTGGGTTATGGCCGCGCCGTGCCGAACCCGCGCAGCCGTGACGTGCTGGAAGATGCCGCGTTCGATGCCGGGCAGCAGTTCCCGGACATCGACAGCGCCGAGCAATTGATCGAACTGAGCTACGGCTACCAGGCAACGCCATGGCTGAACCTGCGCCCGGATGTGCAGTACATCATCGAGCCTGGTGCCTTCTCCGGCCAGGACATCGACAATGCGCTGGTGGTGGGGCTACAGGTCAAAGCGACCTTCTGATCCCCCGGGGCCGCTGTGCGGCCCCTTTTCAATCCTGCCTGAGGTAATCCACCAGCCTCGACAGCATCGCATCACACCCCTGCAACTGCTCGACACTGACAAACTCATCTGGCTTGTGCCCTTGCTCCATGCTCCCCGGGCCACACACCACGGTGGGGATGCCTGCCTGATCGAACAACCCGCCTTCGGTGCCGAACGCCACAGTACCGAATTCATCCGACCCGCTGAGTAATGCCACCAACCGCGCCGCCTCGCTGTCGGCAGGTGTGGCCAACCCAGGATATGCACTCAAAGGTGCCAGATGAATGGCACTGGCCGCGTTCACGCTGCGCATGCGCGGCAACAATTCGGCCTCGGCATAGGCCTGCAACTGATCGGCCACCGTCTGCGCTTCAAAGCCTGGCAAAGCGCGCACCTCAAAGTCGAATGCACATTCTTCGGGCACGATATTCAGCGCCCTGCCGCCCTTGATGGTGCCTGTCTGCACCGTCGAGAACGGCGGATCAAAGCGCTCGTCGTGCTGTTCGGGCAGCGCCAGCGCGTCACCAATCTCGCCCAGTTTGCCGATCAGCCTGGCGGCATATTCGATGGCATTCACACCATACGGCGCATAGGCCGAATGGCACGCCGCGCCGTGCACCTGGCAACGCATGGCCAGCTTGCCTTTGTGGCCGAGCACCGGTTTTAGCTCGGTAGGCTCGCCAATCAGGCAAAGCCGCGGTTTGTCAGGCCGCTGTTCGAGCGCGGCGAGCATCGAGCGCACACCCAGGCAACCCACTTCCTCGTCATAGGAAAACGCCAAATGCACCGGCATGCGCAGCGGCTGCGCAAGAAATGCGGGTACTGCCGCCAACACCGAGGCAATGAAACCTTTCATGTCCGCCGTACCACGGCCATACAGGCGCCCATCGCGTTCACTCAGGGCAAACGGTTCGACCGTCCAGGCCTGGCCATCCACCGGCACCACATCGGTATGCCCGGACAGCACCACGCCGCCAACATCAGCGGGGCCGATGGTAGCGAACAGGTTGGCCTTGGTGCCTTCAGGGTTATGGAACAGTTCGCTGTCCACGCCCTGTTCGGCCAGATAGTCGCGGATGAAGCCGATCAGCTGCAGGTTGGAGTCGCGGCTGACCGTGGCATAGCCGATCAGCCGGGCCAACAGGGCGCGGCTGGTGAACTCACTCATCACCCGGCACCCCATAGCTCGGTGCAGTCGTCGGGTTCAGCGCGCGGGTAACGTAGTCCTGCATCTGCGGGCGGTACGCCTGCCACAGACCATCGAGCACGCCGATCGGGTTTTCATCGGCCCAGTCCACGCGCAGGTCCACCAGCGGCCAGGTCAGCTCGCCCGCGATCTTCAGCGCCGCCGAGTGCACCGGGCCTGCCTCGCCACCTGCAGCCATTGCCGCATGCATGGCCGCCAGCAGGCGATCAGCCAGGTGCCCGCCGGCCTGTTCGAAGGCTTGCACCATGGCTTCGATGACCTGTACCGAAGACAACAGGTTACCGGCCGCCGCGCATTGCTCACCGGCCACGGCGTTGTGCACACCCAACGCCTGCTTGCCGGTGAACAGCGCCACCTGGCCATTACTGTCGATCACCGTGACCTGGCGGTACTCGCTCCAGCCATTGGCGCTGAGCACCCGGTCCAGCGCTGCCGCAGGCGGCAGCTGGCCCTGCTCCAAGGCATCGAGGATCTGTGGGCCAAGCGCCGGCAAGGTGATGTTCTGGGTGGCAACGGCGCCGACGCCTGCACGTACCCAAGGGCAACGCGCCCCTACGGCGATGCTCGACGAACTGATGGCGATACCGACCTGGCCGGTTTCCTGGCAGCGTCCGATGATGGAGAAGGTCATGAAAAGGCTCCTGTTGTTCTGGGCGATTGCAGGCATTCTGGGCAGAACCTTTTAGTGAGCGAAACCACCTTTTTCCTGTGCCTTGAGCAGGAAAAAACTAAGGCCGCGCACAGCCACGCAAAACAGCCCGAAACCCCTGCCACCCTTCCTGTAGCCCTTGTGCAGCAAGGCCTTCGCCGTTTTATCGGCAAGTACTCGTTAAATACTAATTTCGCGATTTTCCGTGCATCCCTAGTCTGGCCCCAGGTAACGGCGGTCCTCCAAACCGACCTGACAAAAACCGCCTGAACAAGGGCTCGGACATGACACTGAATACAATCGAAATCGACACCCTCGTCGTCGGCGCCGGCCAGGCCGGCGTGGCCATGAGCGAACATTTGAGCAAGCTCGGCGTGCCGCACCTGGTGCTGGAGCGCAAGCGTATCGCCGAGGCCTGGCGCACTGGCCGCTGGGATTCGCTGGTCGCCAATGGCCCGGCCTGGCATGACCGCTTCCCCGGCCTTGAATTCAACCTCGACGCCGACGCCTTCGCCGGCAAGGACCAGGTTGCCGACTACTTCGAGCAATACGTACGCAAGTACAACCTGCCGGTGCGCACCGGCATCGAGGTGAAGAAGGTGGTGCGCAATGCCGACCGCCCCGGCTTCACCATCGAAACCAACGAGGGGGTGATCCGGGCCAACCGTGTGGTGGCCGCCACCGGCCCGTTCCAGCGCCCGGTCATCCCGGCCATCGCGCCCAAGGACGAGCACCTGCACCAGATCCACTCCGCCGCCTATTTCAACCCCGGGCAACTGCCTGAGGGCGCAGTGCTGGTGGTAGGTGCCGGCTCCTCCGGCGTGCAGATCGCCGAAGAGCTGATGCGCGCCGGGCGCCAGGTGTACCTGTCGGTCGGCGCCCACGATCGTCCGCCACGGGCTTATCGCAACCGCGACTTCTGCTGGTGGCTGGGCGTGCTGGGCGAATGGGATGCCGAGATCGCCAAACCTGGCCGCGAGCACGTGACCATCGCCGTCAGCGGTGCCCGTGGCGGCCACACCGTAGACTTCCGCGCCCTCGCCCATCAGGGCATGACCCTGGTCGGCCTGACCCAATCGTTCGACAACGGTGTTGCACGCTTCCAGGACAACCTGGCCGACAACATCCGCCGCGGCGACGAAAACTACCTGGCCTTGCTGGACGCTGCCGATGCCTATGTCGAACGCAACGGCCTGGACCTGCCGCAAGAGCCCGAAGCACGCAAGCGCCTGCCGGACCCGGCTTGCGTCAGCAACCCGCTACTGGAATTGGACCTGGCCAAGGCCAATGTCACCAGCATCATCTGGGCCACCGGCTACGGCGTGGACTTCAGCTGGCTGCAGGTCGACACCTTCGATGCCAATGGCAAGCCCCAGCACCAGCGCGGCGTGTCCCGCGAACCGGGTGTGTACTTCCTCGGCCTGCCCTGGCTGTCGCGCCGCGGTTCCTCGTTCATCTGGGGCGTTTGGCACGACGCCAAGCACGTCGCCGGCCACATCGCCACCCAGCGCACTTACCTGGCCTACCGCGACCGCGAACAGCGTGAAGCGGATGAGCAGCAAACTACCTCGATCAGCAACGTCAGCACCCTCGGAGCCCACTGATGCCTACCCATACCCGCATCCGCATGTTCAACACCAAGGTCACCTACCCTAACCAGACCCTGGACAACGACCTGTGCCAAGCCGTGCGCGCCGGCAACACCATCTATGTGCGCGGCCAGGTCGGCACCGATTTCGAGGGCCGCCTGGTGGGCCTGGGCGACCCTCGGGCGCAGGCTGAGCAAGCGATGAAGAACGTCAAGCAACTGCTTGAAGAAGCAGGCTCCGACCTGTCGCATATCGTCAAGACCACCACCTACATCACCGACCCGCGCTTCCGTGAGCCGGTGTACAAAGAAGTGGGCAAGTGGCTCAAGGGCGTGTTCCCGATTTCCACCGGGCTGGTAGTGGCGGGCCTGGCCCAGCCTGAATGGCTGATGGAAATCGATGTGATTGCGGTAGTGCCGGATCACGCTTGATTGAGTGAGGTGCTGGGGCGCGCGGCGCCCCGGTCATCTACATCCTGCCCAGTTCTTCCCGGCAAAACTCCACGAAAAGCTGCGCCGGCTTGGTCAACTGCACCCGCTTCAAACGCGCCGCAGCCAACCCCGACAACGCCACCGGCTCGGCAATGTCCACCGTCACCAGCTTCTGCCCGTCATACGTGCATTCTGAATGCGGCCGGGTCACCAGCAGTGAAAAGCCGAACCCCTGCCCCACCATCCCGCGCACCATCTCGATCGACGGCGAACTGAAGACAATGTTCGGCGTAAGGCCCATCTCGTTGAACAGGCTGACGAAATAGGTACGGCTCGGCGCCACATCCAGAAGGATCATCGGCTCCGGGCACAAGTCACGCAGTGACACCTGCGACTGGCCGGCAAAGCGGTGCTTTTCAGGAAGCAACACGTAGGGCTTTTGAGGAGGCATCAGCGGCTCAGCCTCGATGGTGCCATCCAGGTCATGATCGTAGAGAAACGCCAGGTCGAACGTACCCGCCGTCAGGCCCTGGATAAGCTCCTGCTGCTCGCCGTCGCGCAAACGGATGTCTACGCCCGGGTAGCGTTCGCGAAAACCGGCAATCAGGCGTGGCAGGTACAACGGGGCCACGGTTTCGAAGCAGCCAATATCGATCTGGCCGGCCACGGTATCGTTGTCGGCCAGCGCGTTCTGCTCGAACTCGTGGGCCATCTGCAGCAACGATTTGGTCTTAGCGTAGAAGCGTTTGCCGCTGGGGGTGAGCGAAACACCTTGGGCATGGTGGCGGATGAACAACTGCACGCCAAAGCTCTCTTCCAGGCTCTTGATCGCTGTGGAAATGGACGGCTGCGCGATGTACAACTGGCGCGATGCCTCAGCGACGCTGCCGGCCTCGACGGTGGTGACGAAGTATTTGAGTTGTCGCAAGGTATAGGAAGCCACAGGCACCTCTCTGGCGCCGGTTGGGGCGCCCTTTTGAATTATCCTGCCACTTTACCGTGCCGTTGCAGTGGCGGGCGGCGCGGTGATGAAGGATTTGCCTATGGCTTGAACATATTCTTGCTTTGCCACGCCCGGCTGCAAAACGTCTTTACTGGAAGGTAAACAGCCGCAGGAACGGTGTGAGCCTATGAAAATCGTTGTCACCAGCATCCTCGTCGACGACCAGGCCAAGGCCTTGGCCTTCTACCATTACGTACTGGGTTTCGAACCCAAGGACGACATCCCCATGGGCCAGTACCGCTGGCTGACCCTCACGTCTCCCAACGAGCCCAACGGTGTTCAGCTGGTACTGGAACCCGATGCCCACCCAGCGGCCAAGACCTACAAGGCAGCGCTTCGCCAGGACGGTATCCCGGCGACGTCGTTCGGCGTGCGCGACATTCAGGCCGAGTACACGCGCTTGTGCAAGGCCGGGGTCAGGTTCACCAAACAACCCACCGACCTGGGCCCGGTCACCGTTGCGGTGTTCGACGATACCTGCGGCAACCTGATACAGATCGCTCAGAAACATTGACCCTGGCCCATGGCAGGCCAGGCTGCCATTGGCTAAAGTTGCCGCTATTCCCGGTGCGCTAAAACAAGGAAAAACAATGCGCCACGAATTCAGCGAAGTGCTCAACGACCTGATCGATTACTTTCTGGTCGGGGACATTCAGTTGCTCGACCGCTTCAAGCACGACAATGACTTGCCCGATGACCTGGCCAGCGAATTCACCCACACCGACAGCGGCGACAGGGCCGTGCGCGAAGGCATCGTCATACCCTTGGCTGGCATCGACAACCTGCCCTACCACATCATTTTCACCCTCGAAGGTGACACTCCCGCCTTGCTCGAGCCCGGCAGCCGCCTGAAACACCGGCGCGACGGTTATGTGCTACAGGTCGAGAACCGTGCGGTGATGGTGTACACCTGGCGCATCCTCCAGCATTTCACCAACAAGACCCTCGGCGACCTGCTCGCCCGCTACCAAGTGCCGGGGCGGCCGATCATCGAGCTGGATAACGGCTGGTATGACGTCGAAGTACTGGGCGGCGCGGTCGTGCGTGAGGGGCTGTACGAGCCGGCGTTCGAATTCGTGTTGACCAAGCGCTCAAGCCGCTGTGAGGCCAAGGACGTGGATATCGGGTATGCCTTTACCCTGCGTGGTTACTTCGACTGATTGCTCTCAAGCTTGCAGCGCAGGTAAGCAAGGCGAAAGTGACAGCAAAATATTCCAGGCAGAATCGGCTGGTACGGGATAGCCAGGTTCTCAGCATCGGCGGATATCATTTCCTCACAGCCCGGTCATGCGCCCTGCTGCATTGGCACTGGCCCTTTGAGCTCGACCTGGTTGCCATCGGGGTCGTAGCAGTATAGCGACAGCCCCTCGCCCTCGGCGCCATAGCGCACCTGGGCAGGCTCCACCGCCACGCCGGCCGCTTGCAGGTAGGCGGTCAGTGCTTGCTCATCGAACGGTTCTATACGCAGACAGAAGTGGTGAAGGTTACGCCCTTCTGCCCCCGGCGCAGCACCACCGGGGCGCCCAAGCGGGCCATCGAGGGTAACCAGGTCGATCATGGCCGTACCGGTTGCCAAATGGACCATCCCCAGGTCCTCGCGCTCCCTGCTGACCGTGCAGCCCAGCAGGTCACGGTAGAAGGCCACGCTGCGCTGCAGGTCGCTGACGCGCAGCACCAGGTGGTCGATGTGCTTGATGGCGAATGGTCTCATGCCGGCGCTCCTTGAGGCGATTGCACAAAGGTCCCGGCCACCATAGCCCAGCAGCGCATGCCCCGCTACTCGTTCACCAGGCGCTGCAGCAGGCCGGCATCATGGCGGGCCAAGGTACGTAGAATCTGCTCGACCACTGTTCGGTCCGGCGCTTCCAAGTGGAAGTGATGCCCACCGGGGTGCCATGACACCCTGGCATGGCTGGGCAATGCAGCCTCGCGCTGCGCGAAGGCACCGCCAACAAACGCCCCCTGCCTGCCCAGCATGAGGTAAAGCGGGCAGCGGATTTCCCGGAGAAGGTCACACGCCTCGCGCTCGGTCAGTGGCATCGGCTCGGGCAACACCAGCCGTGGGTCATGGCGCCAGCAGTAGCCGTGCGCCAACTGCAGCAGGTCACGCATGGCCAGCAACCGTGCGGCGTCGTCGGCAAGTTCGCCATCGAGACGCTTGCGTCGCTGCTCCAGGGCAGTTTCCAGATCGTCGAAGCGGCTCCCGGCGACGTCGGCAAAGCCGTGCAACTGGCTGCGTTGCACCATACGCTTGAGCCGATAGGCACGGGCCAGGTGCTGCACGCGATCATCCTCGGCAACCGTGAACGGCGCTCCCATGCCGTCGAGGAAGGTCATACTGGCGATGCCGCTGGTCATGGCAGCCAGCAGCGAGGCAATGCCGGTGCCCATGCCATGGGCTAGCACATGAAACCGCACCAGCCCAAGGCTTTCGACCACCGCCAGCATGTCCTCGGCATGCTCCCACAGGTAGTAGCCGCTGTCGTGGCGCCGGTGATCGGAGCGACCGTGACCGACCAGGTCAGGGGCGACCACGAAGCAACCATCGAGCAACGGGCCCAGCCGCTCGAACGAGGCGGCATTGTCCAGCCAGCCGTGCAACGCCAGCACCGGTATACCGTCTTCGGCTCCCCACGTGCGTACCGCTATTTCAATACCGTCGAGGTCAAGCAGGTGATCCTTTGGACTGCATAGCGAACGCATCGAACTCTCCTTCGCTGAACACTGGCGCCATGCCTTCACCCCACCATCTCGCAGCGAGGCCTGCCTTGCTGGCCTCTTACCGACCCATGCATGCACGAGACCGACCCTTGCGGGCAACTATCTACCGCACGCCCGCTTCGCCAGCAGTGTCGACTACCGCCTCCACTCATACGAGGCTCATCCCATGCACAATGCGATTGCCCTGCACCAAGACCTGATCACTCAAGCCCTGCCCGAATGGGCCCGCACCCTGCATCCCACGCATGCCAGAGGCATCGTGCAACGCGCACGCGCGCCCTACGTGGATGAAGATGGCGCGCCTTACAGCTGGTATGCGACCGCGCAGCCAGAGCATCGTGAGCAGTTGCGCATGCTCATCGGGCGACGTGACAGCTGCGTTACCCAACTGAGCAACGCCCTTGTCGGTTTCAAGGACTTCACCACGTTCTGCAGCCCTTTGCTGAGCAGCCGGCTGGGTATGAAAGTGGCCGTGGACAAGGCCCAGTACAACTTCCAGCCTTTCGAGACTGTCATCAACTACGGGCCGGGCACCGGCAGCCTGGAAGTACCGCTGGGTGCGCACCTGCAGGAAGAGACCTTTGTGACCCGCCCCGTAGGCCCTCGTCAGTCGCGCAGCTTGCTTGAAGCCGCCCTGCACAACTTCGAAGGCATCGAACAAGTCGGGCCTTACAGCGGGCTGACCTGCGCGCCCGGCGACGACACGCCCTTGGCCGGCTTGTCCCTGGCGCAATTCGTGCGGCATTGCCGCACACTGGACCTTGGCCAGCAATATCAGGATCACCTGCAGGCCATCTATGAAGGCCCGCGCAAGGCGCAAATCAGTCAACTGTCGATGCGGGCCAGCCAAGAGGAACTGCGCGTTCAGGCGTACATCGCCTCGCTCAAAGGCCTGCTGAGCGCAAAAGGCCTCGCCGCGATCAACGACCTGTGCGACGGCGTACGTCAACCAGCTTACGACGGCCACCCCCTGCATAGCTGGCGTTTGCGCCTGTTCGACATCCCCTTGCACGAGATGCTGTTCATCGGCGCCGATATACCGGATGCAATCACCCCCTGCATCGTCCACCTCCCGGGCGACGAAGAACATCCTGTGCGCGAATACCCCTCCCGTCAGGCTGCTGCCAAGCATTTCCGACAGCGGCTGCTGCACAGCACGTTCCGCGAAACCGTTATCGGGCTTGCCTATAAACGCGACCAGCCCATGCTGGCGGGCAAGCTACGGGACGCACTGTTCGAGATCGATGAGCAAGGCAGGCAACGGCCACGCAAGTCGCCGAGCTTCCACGTCTTGCCATCGCAAACAAGAACCGAGTTGTGGCCAACCCTTTACCGCGCCCACCTTGCCCGCCTCAAGGCCGACGCCAGGGTCCTGGCTGTCCCCACAGCCGATGTCGACGCCGAGGTTCATCAGAAGCACCTGCGGTACTGGCTAGATATGGGCATGAACATGCTGAACATCGCCGCCTTCTTCGTGCCCGGCCTGAACGCGGTCATGACCGGCGTTTTCGCTTATCAACTGATGGATTCGGTGTTTACCGGCTTTGAGGCCTGGGAAGAAGGTGACACGGCACAAGCACTGGCCCAGGTTGAATCGTTGGTAATCAATGCTGCCGCGATCGCCGGTTTTGCCGGCGCAGCCAAGGTCATCAAAGCGTCAGGTTTCGTCGATGCCATGCAAGCGGTATGGCATGAAGACCGCCTGCAACTGTGGCATCCGGACATGGGCCCCTATGCCAGTCCGGTCACCCTGCCAATAGAAGGCCAGCCCGATGCACTTGGGCATTACGAGCTCGAGGGCAAACGCTACCTCGTGCTGGAAGGCACGCCCTATGAAACGTTCCAGGATCCTGACCAGCAATGGCGCATCCGCCATCCCAGCGCCCCAGCAGCCTACGCGCCCCTGTTACACCATCAGGGTGACGGGCGCTGGCAACTGGCCCATGAGCAGCCTTTGCAGTGGGACGATACGCAGTTGCTGCAGCGGCTTGGCCACTCAAGCCTGGGGCTCGACAGCAGCGAGCTGATCACGGCGATGCGCAGTACGGGTACAGATGCCAGTGTGCTGCGCCGCATGCATGCCAAAGGGCTGCGCCCGCCGGCTCTGCTGGAGGACATGCTGCTGCGCATACGCCTGGACAACGAGGTGCAGAACCTGATCCACCGTGTGCGGCACGGCCTCTCAATGGCGGCCTACAAGAACTATGCGCTGCCGGAACTGGTGCGCCTGCCAGGTTGGCCGCAGGATCACGTGCTCAAGGTATTCATCGGCCCCGAACCGTGGGGCGATGCGGTGCGGTATGGGGCGCTCGACACCCCAGGCGAGATTGAAATCAGCATGACCCGCTCGGATCTGGAGAATGGTCAATTGGGCCATGCAGTCGTAACGCAGCTGGACGAGCGACACGTGCGAGCCATGCTCGGCGACCTGCCTTCCGACCTGTGGGCCTCGGCCCTGAACACCAGGCTGGGTGAACAGCTGCAGAGCCAGCGCGAGGCGATATACCACAGTATGCTGCGCAACCATGCCCAGCCTGCAAGTGACGCGACACAGCCATTGCGCAGGCAGTTCCCCGGTGTACCACCTGGTGCCTTGGAAGAGGTCATCCAGGCGGCCAGCCATTCCGAACGCGCACGGCTGGCAACTGGCCGTGCGCCGCTACGGGTAGCCGAAGAAGCGCGGCAGCTGCAAGCCTGTGCACGCCTGGACCGCGCCATCATTGGCCTTTACCGCCCCCATCTGGCCAACGCCGACAGCCAGCAACTGACCGAGGGCCTGTTGAGCCAACATCCGCAGGCAACCCCTGCGCAACTGCTTGAGCTTGCGCTCGCCGATCGCAAAAACTGCGCCTCGCTGATTGGCCAACAGCCCATCAGGCCCGGCTACCGTTCACCGTTGCGCCTGGCCGCGGGCCGTATCGGCTACCCGCTCAGCGGCCGTGGTACCGGGCGCGCGACGCAGCGCCTGCGCGCGCTCTACCCAGAGCTCGACCACAGAGAACTCGGCACGTTGCAATCCGAACTGGCCCAGGCGGGCAACCTGGGTATTCAGATCAGTCGACTGGAAGCCGAGCAACGCACCTTGCGCCAGGACCTGCACAGATGGGTTGGCGGTGCGAATGAGCTGGACGAGCGCTTCGATCGCTCACACGTTGCCGAGCGGATGCTGGCCGCCTGGGGCCGCGAAGGTGGCGCTGCCCGCGAGACGCTGATGCTGGACCGCATGCAGTTGCGCACGCTGCCAACGCTCACGGCACGCTTGCCGCATATTCGCACCCTTACACTGGAAGGGCTCAGGCTCGAGCGCCTGGAAGGGGATTTTCTGTCATGCTTTCCTGGCCTGCGCACACTCGAGGTGGCCGGCAACCCGGACATGGACGCCGAGGCCTTGTTCCAGGCACTGAAATCGGCACCTGGACTACAAACGCTCAAGCTGAACGGCAATGCTTTGCCGGCCCTCTCGCCACTGGCTCATGAGGCCCTGACGGCCATGCCCGGCCTGCGCAACCTCAACCTGCGCAGAAACCGGCTGCTGCTGGACGCTGCCAGCCTCGCCTTGCTGGCTGGCCTACGGCTGGATGTACTGAACCTGGGCAGGAATGCCATTACCCTCGATCAAACCCTGGCCTCGGCCTTCCAGGCCATGATCCATCCCCAGCAACTGCTACTGGACTTCAACACACTGGGCCATGCTCCCGACGTCAGCTACATGGGCCGCCTGCGCACCCTGAACCTGAACGACTGCGACCTGCGGCAATGGCCCGAGGGGTTGACGCGGCTGATGAACCAGCATCAATACCAACTGCGTCACCTGGACTTGTCATTCAACCGCATTCGCACCCTGCCCAATCTCGCGGACATCCTGCGCACCCCGTTCGCCCGGGACGTCGCTGCGCGAGCACCCGAGCGGCGCTGGCACCTCAATTACAACACGCTTGAAGCGCAAACCCGTGCGCAACTGCGCGCCAGCGGCGTCCAGGTCTTTGAACACGCACCCGATATGCCTGAATGGCAGACACTGTGGCGCAGTACCGCCTCCACCCACCAGGACCAGCTCTGGACCGATCTGTTCGACCAAGGGGAAAACGGTGAATTGCTGGGGATTCTCGAACGCCTGGTACAGTCAGCCGAGGCGCGGCGTGAGCCAGACAGCCTGGGCCGCCGAGTCTGGGCCCTGCTGGAGAAAGCCGGCCGGGACACGGCACTGCGCGAACGCCTTGCCGACGTGGCGCATGCGTATCCGCCAACCTGCGGTGACGCAGGTGCCGACGCCTTCAGCGCACTGGAGATCGAAGTGCTGGCGCACGAAGCCGCAGGCCATACCGGCGAGCAGGCCAAGACCCTGCTCGCGCTATACCGCAAGCTTTATCGCCGGGACATCGTCAACGAACTGGCCGACCGCATCAGCCTGAGAAGGACATTACGCAAGCAGGCGCTGCAAGACGGTGCGTTCGATGCGGACCTGCCACAGTACGACTCACTGGATGATCCGACCGCGTTCCCCGATATCGACCTGGGAACCGGGCTGGTCGACGATATCGAAATCCGCCTCGCCTTGCGCCAGTCCCTTGCAACCCGGCTGGACTTCCCGGAACCCAGCCGCGGCATGCTCTACCGGGACACGGCCAGGATCAACAGCACCATCATCGAGAAGGTACACAGCGCAGTGCTTGCCCAGGATGCCAGAACCGATACTCGGCAGGCGTGGATACTTGGGCAGGCCGGCTGGGTGCACTACCTCAAGCGTCACAATGCCGAAGCATTCAGCCTGCTCACCGATTTCTGGCGAGTGGGCCATGACTACCTGTTCCATTGCCTGGACGACAGCCATGAACCGGTAGCCCGCCTGGACACCTCGGTACTTGAAGCCCTGCTGCCTGTGCTGCCACAGAACCCGCTGGACGAAAACGGACTGCTGCGGCGTGTGCCGCTCAATGACGGCCAGTTCGACCACGCCATGCGCGCCTTGAACGAGGAGCAGCAAAAGGTCGAGCACGGCCTGCTGCTCAGCCTCACCCGGCAGGCCGAAACCCTCGCTGGCTAAACCGTGATCATTGGCCGCGCAAGTCTTCGAAGAAGGCCTGCCGGCCATCCACCTGGCTCGAAGCCCGTGGCGCAGCGGCCGCTTCGCCGCTGACCGCCTCGACATGCCAATAGCAGTGTCTGGCGGCGCGAGTGACCGCCACGTAGGCCAGGCGCTGTACCTCTTCCTTCTGCGCTGTATCGAACGGCTGGGCATCACCGGCACGGCCAAGGCCGGCCTGGCGATACACCTGGTTCTTGTACGGCGAGCTGGTCAGGTACTGGCAGTCGCCGAGCATGAACACTGCATCGGCCTGCAGCCCCTTGGCGCTGTGGTACGTCAATTGGCGCAGACGCCTTTGTTCGGGCGGCAATGCCGCTTCGCCTTGCAGCACGCCGGCCAGATGCTCGCTCATCAAGGCTTTATCGGCGCCCTTGCGGTACAGCATCATCACCGATTCGCCACGCTGGTAATGCTCGATCAGCGTCTGGCCAAGCACCGCTTCGTCACGTTCGCACACCTTGACTGCCGACACCGGCAACTCGGCAGCAGGGCCCGCGGCCCGGGCCTTCTTGCCAGTGATCGATGGCGCGCCCTTGACCAGATGCTCGGCAGCATCGATGACCAGTTGCTGACAACGGTAGTTGTCGACCAGCATCACCCGGGTATTGGCCGGCGAAGGGAAGGTCTTGGTGAACTCCATGAAGTACTTGGGCGAACTGCCACGCCAGCCATAGATCGACTGCCAATCGTCACCCACACACAGCAGCGAAGAGTACTGGGCGTTGCGGCCGGTGTGCATGGCCGGTCCGCGGCGGCGGATCTCCGCGAGGCTGGCGCGCAGCCAGCTGACGATCTGCGGCGATACATCCTGGAATTCGTCGATCATCAGATGCGCCAACGGCCTGAGCATCGGGTCTGGCAGCAATTGCAGGTTCTCCGGGTTGTTCTCACCGAACAGGGCGAACATGCGGTTGTAGCTCATCACCGGCGGCGACTGATTGAGCAGGTGCGCCTCGAGGGCTTTCCAGTACAGTGCCAGGGCCTCGAAGAACAAGGCATCGCTGTCGCCGGACGGGAAACTCATCGCCGCCACGGCGCTGTTGACCTCAAGGCCCAGGTTTTCGATGAAGTTGGCGGCACCGACGAAAGCATCGAGCAACGGTGCCGGGGCCAACTCGCCCTTGACCTTGTACTCGAACCCAGGGCCCGCGACCGCGTCGCCTGCCAGCGAGGCGGCCAGGCGCCGGGCCATGGCATAGTTGTCCAGCCAGATCAGCGGCCTGTCGCAGAACGCCTGCAGCAACGTGCGCTTGACCGCCCATTCGGCGCGCACCGCAAGCTTGGCCCCCGGGCGCTGGTACTGTGCGCTTTCCGACGGGTCGAAACCGAGCACAACCCAGGCATCCAGGCCTTCCAGACGGCCATGCACATGGAAGCGGCTGCCCCGGATGTCGACCGTTTCACGGCACGGCTCAATGCCCTTGATCGGCCAAACGCCCGCCGCGAACCACAGGTCCTCGATCACGTCGCACAGCTCTTCGTCGCGCTGGGCAGCCAGTTGCGTCACCTGCACGCGCTTCTGCACATCGGGGTGGTCCGGGTCCAGCGGTTTGAGCTGCAGGGCTTCACGTCGCAGGGTCGCGATGATTTCGGCAAAGCGCGGATTTTCGGCGAGCAGGTCGCGATAGCAAAGGTTGAGCTGCTGGCGCTGGGCATCGTTCAGGCGCAGGTCAAACGGGTTGCTCTCGGCGTCCGCCTCACGCCCCTCTGGCATGTCGTTGCCCAGGGTCTCGAATGCTCGCACCTGGCCGAAACCCGGCAGGCTGCGGACCAGCGGCAGAATGCGCGAGTGAAAGGTACGTACCAGCTCGCGCGCACGCGCCGGTGGCAGGTCGAGCTGCCAGAGCGAGAACACCTGCACCAGGCGCTTGATGAAGTCCTTGCGTGACTCACGGGTGAAGGTGACCACCGTCATCGCGTCCAGCTCATAGCCAAGGTAATGGCGCAACAGCAGGATGCGCAGCACCAGCGAAGTTGACTTGCCAGCCCCGGCCCCGGCCACCACGCAAGTGGACGGCGTGTCACTGAATATCAGCTTCCACTGGGCGGCACTGGGCTGTGCCTCGGCGGGCAGGCGCTGGGCTACATCGGCCTTGAAGCGCTTCTTGAGCTCAGTGGTCAGTGGTAGGCGCCAGTCGTCGAACAACCGGTCATCCTGACCGGGTACGGCGGCGGCATCAGGGCGTGAATCGCGAATCACCAGTACCTGGCGCCCCGCCTCGTAGCCTTCCACCCGTCCACGCTCGAAACCTTCGCGCACGCCATCAGCGTGGCCGCTGCGCTGGCCGGTGGCATGGCCCAGGAACCAGGAGTCGCGGTGTTGCGCCTGCAAGCGGCTCAGCCCACGGCCCAAAAGCCGTGCAGCCAGGCGGCGAAGCCAGGGCAATTGTGCGGGCGGGGTCAGTTCGGCAGGGGCCTGGGGTTGCTCGTGGGCCACGGTCACTCCGTTGAAAATCGAATCAGCGTGCATGTTCGCCGCATCGGCAAAAAATCGCCAGCGAATGCTTGCAGATCAGTGGATTAGGCGATGAATTGCACAATTCACATTGTCCAGAACAATCTAATTAAACGATGATAATTAGCCGATATTTACGCTTATTTTCGATCTTTCTTTGAAGCATCATGAGCCCATTCCACCCATTCAAGGAGCACGATCATGCTGCAACTGCGACCTTTCGAAGGCCTTGGCCACGCCAACCACGGCTGGCTCGATGCCCATCATCATTTCTCGTTTGCCGAATACCATGACCCGGCGCGTATGCACTGGGGCAACCTGCGGGTATGGAACGATGACCTGATCGCCGCCGGCAGCGGGTTCCCACCGCATCCACACCGCGACATGGAAATCATCACCTATGTGCGTGAAGGCGCCATCACCCACCAGGACAGCCTGGGCAACAAAGGCCGCACCGAAGCCGGCGATGTACAGGTCATGAGCGCCGGTACCGGCATCGTGCACAGCGAGTACAACCTGGAAGACGTCGATACCCGTATTTTCCAGATCTGGATCGTGCCGGAACGCGTTGGCGATGCGCCGTCATGGGGGACCAGGCCGTTCCCCAAAGGCGAACGCGGTGAAGGCTTCGTGACCCTGGCCAGCGGCCGGGCGGGCGATGAAGAAAGCTTGCAGATCCGCACCGATGCGCGTCTGGTAGCGGCAACCCTGCGGGCAGGCGAAACGGCCGAGTACCGCTTCGATGCAGGGCGTCGAGGGTATCTGGTGCCGGCCAAGGGCCTGGTCGAGGTCAATGGGCTGCGGGCCAAAGGCCGCGATGGCGTGGCGATCGAGCAGGAAGACGTGCTGCGGGTGACCGCAATCGAGGACAGTGAGATCGTGCTGGTCGATGTGGCTTAAACAAGCAGGGCCGCGCTGCGGCCCTGCTTCACAGGTCAATCAGGCAATCGCGGCATCCACCAGTACCTGCGCCTCTGCCACCAGGCGTTGCAGGTGCGCCTCGTCGATAAAGCTCTCGGCGTAGATCTTGTAGATGTCCTCGGTGCCCGAAGGCCGCGCGGCAAACCAACCGTTGGCGGTCATCACCTTCAGGCCACCGATGGCTTGGCCATTGCCGGGTGCGTGGCTAAGGATCTGCTCGATGGGCTCTCCAGCCAGCTCGGTCGACTTGACCTGCTCCGGCGCCAACTTGCTCAGCAATGCCTTCTGCCGCGCATCGGCCTTCGCTTCCACACGGGTAGCGAACGGCTTGCCCAGCGCCGCCGTGAGGTCGGCATAGGCCTGGCTTGGATTACGGCCGGTGCGTGCAGTCATCTCGGCGGCCAGCAGCGCCGGAATCAAGCCATCCTTGTCGGTAGCCCAGACCGTACCGTCCTTGCGCAGGAACGAGGCGCCGGCGCTTTCTTCGCCGCCAAAGCCCAACGAGCCGTCGAACAGCCCCTGGGCAAAGTACTTGAAGCCCACCGGCACTTCATACAACTCACGGCCCAGACGCGCGGTAACACGGTCGATCAGGCCGCTGGACACCACCGTCTTGCCCACGGCAGCGTCACTGCGCCACTGCGGACGGTGGCGGTACAGGTAGTCGATGGCCACGGCCAGGTAGTTGTTTGGCTGCAACAGGCCATCGGCGGTGACGATCCCATGGCGGTCGTGGTCCGGGTCGCAGGCAAACGCCACATCGAAGCGCTCGCGCAGGCCGATCAGGCCTTGCATGGCGTATGGTGACGAAGGGTCCATGCGGATCTGGCCGTCCCAGTCGACGGTCATGAAGCGGAAGGTCGGGTCGACCTCGGTGTTGACCACTTCCAGGTTCAGCTTGTAGTGCTCGGCGATCGCCGACCAATAACGCACCCCTGCCCCACCCAGCGGGTCAACGCCCAGGCGCAGGTTGGCGCTGCGGATGACATCGAAGTCGATGACGTTTTCCAGGTCGGCAACGTAAAGGCTGACATAGTCGTGGCGCAGGGTGGTCGGAGCCTGGAGGGCCTGCGCATGGTCCATGCGCTTGACCCCGGCAAGGCCTGCGGCCAGCAGTTCGTTGGCCTTGGCCTCGACCCACTTGGTCACATCGCTGTCAGCCGGGCCACCGTTGGGCGGGTTGTATTTGAAGCCACCGCTCTGCGGCGGGTTGTGCGAGGGGGTGATGACGATGCCATCGGCCAGCCCGCCATCGCGGCCACGGTTGTAGCACAGGATGGCGTGGGACACCGCAGGCGTCGGGGTGTATTCATCGTCCTTGGACAGCATTACCTGCACGCCATTGGCGGCCAGCACTTCCAGGGCACTGGCGGCTGCCGGCGCGGACAGCGCGTGGGTATCGGCACCGATGAACAACGGGCCGTCGATGCCCTTTTCCTGGCGGTACAGGCAGATGGCCTGGGTGATCGCCAGCACGTGGTCTTCGTTGAAACTCAGGTCGAACGAACTGCCCCGGTGGCCCGAGGTGCCGAAGGCCACGCGCTGGGCCGCTACGGCAGCGTCGGGGCGGCCGGTGTAGTAAGCGGTGAGCAGGCGGGGAATATCGACCAGCACGCTGGCCGGAGCCAGCTTGCCTGCCAAAGGACTGAGCGTCATGCAGAAACCTCGAGTTCAACGGATGTTGGAGTTGGAACACGCAGTGTACTGGGAGTTGCAACGAGGTGCGAAGGCCTTGCCGAGGATTATTCGCGGGCTATCTGCCACCAGCTGGGGAACATCTGCTGCACATGCGGCTCGGCGAAGCGCTGATCGATCAACACCAGCACGCCGCGGTCCTGATCGCCGCGAATCACCCGGCCTGCAGCCTGGATCACCTTGCGTACGCCGGGGTACAGGTAGACGTAGTCGAAACCAGCGCCGAACTGGCGGCCCAGCCGCTGTTTGAACTGTTCGTTGACCGGGTTGACCTGGGGTAACCCGAGGGTGGCGACGAATGCACCGATCAGCCGGTTGCCCGGCAGGTCGACACCTTCGCCAAAGGCACCGCCCAGCACGGCAAACCCGACGCCCTGGCCGTCTGCGGCAAAGCGCGCAAGAAAATCCTGGCGTGCTGTTTCGTCCATGCCTGGTGCCTGAGCCCAGGCCGAGATCGCCGGGTGCTGCTCGGCCAGCAGCGCATACACCTGCTGCAAGTATTCGAAACTGCTGAAGAACGCCAGGTAGTTGCCGGGTTGGCGCTGGTACTGCTCGGCGATCAGCGCAACGATCGGTGCCAGCGAGGCCTGACGTTCGTGATAACGGGTAGAGACCTGGCTGGCGATGCGCACTTCGAGCTGTTCGGCGCGAAACGGCGCCGCCACTTCAAGCCACGCTGTATCCGGTGGCATGCCGAGCAGGTCGGTGTAGAAATGCCGGGGGCTGAGCGTGGCCGAGAACAACGTCACGCTGCGCGCTGCCTGCATGCGCGGGCCGAGCAGTTTGGCGGGCGTTACGTTGCGCAGGCACAAGGTGGCCAGGCGCCGCTGGCGCGGGCCTTCGCGCAGGCTCACATCGAACAGGAAATGCTCATCGAACAGCTCGGCAACCCGGTTGAACTGCAGCGCCTGAAAATAGAACTGCAGGATGTGTGTATCCACTTCGACGGGCGACTCGTTCAAGCGCTCCTGGATCAGCCCGATGCATTGCTGCAGCGCACGTAGAAAGGCGTCCGGCAACTGCCCGGTGGCCAGATAAGGCGCTCGCTGCGCCTTGTACAGGGCATTCCATTGGCGGTTCAGCCGGTCCAGCGCGCTGGCCAGCCCTGGCGGTTTGCGCTGGCGCAGCGCCAGCAATTGCCCCTGGTCGAGGCTGGCGCTGTACATGCCGCGGCCACGCTCCACCAGGTTATGAGCCTCGTCGACCAGCACCGCAACGCGCCATTGGTTGGCCTGTGTCAGGCCGAACAGCAGGGCATGAGCGTCAAAGTAATAGTTGTAGTCGGCCACCAGTACATCGACCCAGCGCGCCATTTCCTGCCCCAGGTAGTACGGGCAGACCTGGTGTTGCAGGGCCACCTCGCGCAGGTTCGCGCGGTCCAGCAACGGCAACCGGGCAGCAGCCTCACGCGCCGCCGGCAGGCGGTCGTAGAAGCCTTGGGCCAATGGGCAGGCGTCGCCATGGCAGGCTTTGTCGGGGTGCTCGCAGGCCTTGTCGCGGGCAATCAGCTCCAGAGTGCGCAGCGCGGGCTGCGGCGTGGCCCGGGTAATCTGTTGCAGGGCATCCAGCGCCAGTGCTCGGCCTGGGGTCTTGGCGGTCAGGAAAAACACTTTGTCGAGTTGTTGCGGCACCATGGCCTTGAGCAACGGGAACAGCGTGCCGAGGGTCTTGCCGATACCGGTGCTGGCCTGGGCCATCAGGCAGCGCCCGGTGCTGACCGCCTTGTACAGGGTTTCGGCCAGTTGCCGCTGGCCTTGGCGAAACTGCGGGTAAGGAAAGCCCAGGCTCTGCAGCCCGCGGTCACGCTCGGCCAGGCGCTGCGTTTGCCCTTGGGCCCAGGCCAGAAAACGCAGGCATTGGGTTTCGAAAAAAGCTTGCAGCTCGACGGCGCTGTAATGCTCGCTGATCAAGGTCTGGCCGTCGTTGTCCACGTTCAGGTAAACCAGCGCCACCTCGATGGCGGGCAACTGCCGCGCCTGGCACAGCAGCCAGGCATAGACCTTGGCCTGCGCCCAGTGCAGTTGGCGATGATTGGCCGGTTGGCGGGCCAGGTCACCACGGTAGGTCTTGATCTCTTCAAGACGGTTTGCGGCGGGGTCATAACCGTCGGCGCGGCCGCGCACCTGCAAGCCCTGAAAAGCGCCTTCGAGTGCGACCTCCGCCTCGTACCCGGCGGCCCGCCTGGCCACTACCCGGCGATGGCCCTCGATGCCCTCCTGGGCAGTGGGCGACGGCGTGAAGCGCAGGTCGAGGTCACCGGCCTTGGCAGTGAACTCACACAAAGCGCGCACCGCCACGCGGTAGCTCACTCGCCCTCGCTCCAGCGCACATGACAGACAGCCACCGGCAAGCCCTGCTCGGCGCAGAATTCCAGCCACCGCAACTGGTTGTCCTGCAGGCGGTCGCCCGGGCCTTTGACCTCGACCATGCGGTAACGCCCCTGCTCCGGCCAGAACTGGATCAGGTCAGGCATGCCGGTGCGGTTGTTGCGTACGTCTTGCAGCAGGCGCAGGAAACACTGCTTGAGGTGGGCCGCGGGCAGGCAGGCCAATGCCTGCGCGAGCAAGGCATGGTTGAGCATCTGCCAGAACACGAACGGCGATTGCAGCCCTTGCTTGGCGGCATAGCAGTCGAGGATGGCCTGCTGATGCGAGCCGTCGTCGAGCCGGCCCAGACAAGCATCGAACTGTACGGCGCGCCGCTGCTGGAAGTCGCAGTCGTGCAGGTCTTGCGGTGCAGCCTGGAAGGGGTTGAAGAACGCGCCGGGAATCGGGGCGAAGATCGCGTCCCAGCACAACAGCCCGAACAAACTGGTGAGCAGCGTGTTCTCGACGTAGTGAACCTGCCCGCCTGCTTGGGCCAGGTGCTGCCGAACAGCCTCCTCGACACCCAACGCGGCCTGCTCGCGAGGCAGCTCGAGCTCGATCACCTGCGCGGGTGTGACACGCCGCCGGCGCTGCGCCGGCCCGCCCAGTTTGCGCACCAGGCGCGGCAACATGCGCTCAAGCGCCTGCACTTCCAGGGCATTGGCAGGCGTTTGGGCCAGGTGCAGGGCCAGGGCATGCGCCTCTTGCCAGCGCTCGCTGCGCTCCAGCACCCGCACCTGGCGGATGCGCGCTTGGGCATGGCTGCTCTGGGCATACACCGTCAATGCCAGGTCCCAGTCGCCAAGGCGCTCGCACTGCTGGCCCAGGGCAAACAGCAAGCGCGCGTGACGCCGGGCCAGCCAGGGGTTGTCGCTGCGCCAGCCCGCCAACGCCTGAAGGATCGACGCAGGCGCCTCAGCCAACTCCAGACGCTCGGCGCACTGGTGCAAAGCCATAGCCAGATCAACGTCGCTGCGCTGCTGCAAGGCACGCGAGGCGGGGCTGAATGGCACTTGCTCGAAACGCAGCACGCCCAGGTCGGCAAGAACAAAATCAGACCAGTCCTGGTACAGGTTGCCAAAGAACAGCAGACGCATGCGATCGCACAGCGGCTGCAGGCACCACTGCACGATGCCCACCGGGGCACTGACGAACCAATCGGACATTGACCTGGGCGCCAGCTCCAAGGCTTGAAGTTGCGCGAGCAGATCGCTTTTGGCCGCACGCGGTCGGCTCAGAAGGCCTGCAAAACCGCTGGCCAGTTCCTCCTTGCGCAGCAGGGCGAACAACTGCTCCAGGCTCAACTGCTCGGGTTCACGCACCCAGCCCAACGCCTGCAGTGGCTGCAAGGCCGCACGCGTATCGCCGATCTCGGCATAGTCCAGCCGGTCACTGCGAAACAGCTCGCCCTTGCGCATCACCATGCGCACCAGCAGCGCCTGGGCTGGCTCTTCGAGCCTGGCAAAAGCATGGATGAAAGCCAGCTCCTGGGTATCGAGCAGGTCGGCATAGCGGTGTTCGACCCACAGCAGTACCTGGCGGAAGTTATGCAGGTAGTAGAGCGGGTCGTCGACGGAATGGGCGATCACAGGGCGGGGTCGGGCAGCAGGAACGGACACTGTTTATACATACAGATAACGCCTACTGGCAAGCCCCGTGGGTCAGGCTGGCAAACAACCGACCAATGGCGCTTGAGCCACGTCAGAGCGCCATGACCATCTCATGCCAGGCCATGCCGCCGTGGTCCGAGGGCGATGGCTTCACGTACTGGTAGCCCATCTTGCGGTACAGCTCGACGTGCTGCTGCTTGCACATCAGGTGGATGGTGCGCTTCTCGAGCGCAGCCATCCGCTGCACGAACGTATTCATCAGCAATTTCGCGTAACCCTTGCCCTGACAAGCCGGGTCCACCACGACGGACATGATCACCACATTCGCGGCCGCCGGGTCATGGCCTACCAGCTCCTTGAAGGCCTCATCGGACATCACCACCTCGTGGGCACAGCCACTGTTGATGAACCCCACGACCTTGCCGTCGACCTCAAGCAGGAGGAAACCCTCTGGGTACTGCGCGATACGGGTGCGGATCTTTTCAAGGGTCGCGGCTTCATCCCCCTCGTACGCGCCAATTTCAATCTCGTAGCAGCGTTCGGCATCCTGGGGAACAGGTTGGCGAAAATATGGGGTGCCCATGCAGAGGCTCCTGAATATGAATGAACAGGGCGCCATGATACGTGACACGCCAGGGCTGGCGATCAGCTTTTGCTGCCAGCCTGCCGTCCCCGACGCGGCGCCAGCACCTGTTTCAACCGGTAGAGCGCCTCGCTCAGCGCTTCTGGCCGGTCGCCTGCCCAGGTAAGCGCCAGATAGTGCTGATAACGCCCCTGCACGCTGAACCGCGCACCTGCCAGTACTTGCAAGGCCGGAACAGACAAAGCTGCTGAAACCCGATCCAAGGCGATCGGCTCAAGCATGCGCACCCACAGGACATACCCCCCGTCAGGCATGTCAAAGGCCAGCTTCCCGCCCAGGCAAACACTGAGTTGATGGCATAAATGCTCCATACGCTTGCGCAGCTCCAGCCGACGCCGGTTCAATTGTCCGTCGACCTCGCCGTTGCTGAGCATCTGCGCCAAGGCATGCTGACGCACAGGAGGTAGCTGGAAGGCTCGTCGGGAAAACCCTTCGGCAAGGGTGCCATGCAGGCCCAGCACATACGCATAGGGAGCCTCGGCACCGACCAACGCTTGCAGCGACCCCAGCACCAACAGCCACCGCTGGTCGACCCAGTCACGCAAACGTGCCCCCGGAGGGGTGTCGAAACAGTGCTCGCTGTCCAGATCGTTTTCCAGCAGCCAGATAGGATGCGAGGCCAGCAAATGGGCAATCTGCCGCTGGTCCTGTTGCGACATCAACCGTCCCGTAGGCATGCCAAGGCATGACGGCATGACCATCATGCGCACCGACTCACGCCCCAACAAGCGAGCCAGGCTGCCGAGGTCAGGGCTGCCGTGGTTGTCGACGGGCATCTCCAGCACATGCAAGCCAAAGCGCTGCAAAACCCTCAGCAAACGCCAGCAGCACGGCGATGCGACCAGCACCGTGCTGCCCTGCAACGCCAATGCTTCGAGCAGCGTTTCCAGCAAAGCCTGCATGTCGGGCCCCAGGTGCACATCTTCAGCACGCCAGGATTGCCGGGACGATCGAGTGTAACGTTCGGCCAATACATGCCGCAGGCGAACTTCTCCCGAGCTCTGGGTACCGGGCAATGAACGTGCACGCTGTCGCGCCAGCCGTCTTTCGTGAGCGAACAACGCACGCTCCATCGCCGGATGCGCCAGCATGGCCTGGTCCGACTCTGCAGTGGCCGTCACGCCGGTGATGGCGCCGGCCGGCACAAAGTACCCGGATTTAGGCACCGACAGCACCCGCCCTTCATGTTCCAACAACCCGTAGGCTGTTTGTACAGTGGCCAGTGAAACGCGCAGGTGCCGCGACAGGGCACGCAGTGAGGGCAAACGGCGCTCCCCTCCCCGCGCGGCCTCATCGATAAGCGCTTGCAGATATCGATACACCGACTGGTAAGCGAATTCACGCCCCATCAGGTAAGCCCCCACAGGCAGTCAAACCAGCAGCGGGCCGGCAGGCCAGTAGCGCCAGATGCACATCACGCCGTGCCAGGTTTGCCAGCAAGGGCCAGGCGCTGTGATGCAAACGCCCTTCGTAAATAGCTCGCAATTGAGCAAGGGACAAACCACTGATGTTTACCAACCAATCCTTGACGGGATCGGGACAAGGTTTGCCCTGCATGACGCGATGCAGATAAGGCAGTGCCACCAGCATATCGGCGTGGCAGCATTGCAGAAAGCGCTCCAACCTGCGCCCCTTGTTGGCGAATGGGCTGTGGAACATGCAAACGAGCTGAGTGTGCTCAAGGCCATAGGCCTTGGCAAAACGGCTTTGCTGCGATGCCTGTGCTAGCGCCCTTTCGCAATGCAGACGCGGCGCCGGGCCTGACTCAACAGGAGCATTGCAGCGCGACCGCAGCTCATGCAACTGGGCCAACGCCAGCGGGTCGAGAAAACTGGCCAGTGGCATGGCCTTCTGCACAGGCTCGAAGTGGCACTCCATCATCAAGTCCAGCTCACCTTCACTCAGTAGCTGGGGCAACAGGTCGTCGAGGGTAATCAGCCTGACCGGAAGGTCCGAGTGACGCTCGGTAACCGGTTTTTCCGGCTCGCCAAGCGAAGTGCCGGCAGTGTTGTGCAACTGACTCAACCGCTCGGCAAGCGTCGCCATGCACTGATGCAGGTTCGCCCTCCCTCCGTCACCGGCCTGGCGCAGCCCCCTGCGGGCCCACGCCAGGTAACGCAGGCGCTGTCGCGCAGGCATGGCGGTGACCATTGCATCGACTGCCGGCTGGCCGTCAAGCGCCAGACACAGCGCTGCACCCAGTTCCAGGTGCATGCGACTGCCCAAAAGTGCTTCGGGCCGCGCATCGACAAGATGGCCGAACACAAGCAAGGCGTCGCGCGCCAGCGCCCAGGGTTCGACCGCCAGATAGGGCCTTCGGCTGAACGAAACCACCTGCCCGGCTTCGAGCATCTGGAGCTGCACCCGTGGATCGTCATGCAGAAACAAGGTACTGAACACACGCTCATGTTGCTCAAGAAGCGCGTTGCTGGCCGCAGGTAAGCACACCGCCACCACCTGCAACTGAAAGGTGACAGGTGCACGCTGGGCAATGCTCAACTGGGCCGCACGCAAGACCGCCAGCAGCCGGGCGCTATGGCAGTCTGCGCCTAGCAGCACGAGCAACCTGAACGTACCGATATATTCCGGGCCACCTGCGGCTACCAGCAAACGCTGGACCAACAGCTGCAAAGAGGCGCGCTGGACCTGGGACATATGGCCCAACACGCGATCCAGCACCTGTTGGTAAATATGGTGCATAGCTTGGTCGTGGATATTGCTCACATGTCACCTCACTACTTCATTCTTTCCACCGCCAACAATGCACTTTTTCATGAATCAATAGGCGGCGAATCAAGCCTGAAGAAATTTCCTACAAAACTTTAAGAGAAATTGAAGTGACGAATTACTGTCGCCATGCCATTGAGAGAAATGAACCCCTGCGTGAGCCCTCCGCCGCGCCAAAACACCAAAAGCCAGGGTTGATCTTCTCCATTGCACGCTCCTTGCGTAAAGCATCATTACGCCATTATCAAGCGTTGCTCAACGATTAACAGATACAGACGCCGGTAAAAAAACCATTCAGCCGAATGGCAACTCACGGTGCGCTCGACACGGGGAAGTTTTCAAAGAGAAAGATTTTTCAAGGCATTTGCATGCACGCGAGGTGGCAATAATTTTTTATGTAGGACGGATACTATTTAACCGTAGGAAAAATCCTAACAAGAGACTATTCACGGATTGTCGGGGAGGTAACGTATTGGTAAGTGCACGCTTTGAATTTTATGGCGTTGCGGATATCGAGCGCCGCGAGGGAGGCGCACCATCAAGCTGTGAACACTCGAAAAAAAACCCGAGCCAAGCCCGGGTTCCCTTTAGATCCAGCGTATATCAGCCCGCCGCCAAGTCCAGCACCACTCTGCCGCCACAAGGACACTCATCCATATACCGGTGCGCTTCAACCACCTGATCAAACGGATACACCTTGATGATCTGCGGTGTCAGCAACTGGTCTGCCGTGAACTGGTTGATATCACGCAGGGCACGCTGCAGCGCAACCTGGTCCTGGCTAATGCCCAGTTCCGGCTTGCCGGTGAAGTTACCGATGCAGTGAACGTAGAACTGGATGTTCTTCTGGAACGCCGCACAGGCCGGGAATGGTGTCTGGTTACCACCCTGCAGGCCATAAAGCACCAGGCTGCCACGTGGCGCGAGTACATCGCCGAGCAGTGACATCTGCGGGCCACCCATGCCGTCGAGGACCATGTCCACACCGCGCCCGTCGGTGTACTTGCCCACCTGCAGGAGCAAGTCCTGCTCTTCGGTGACGATCACCTTGTCAGCCCCCAGGCCCAGCAGGTAGTCGCGCTGCTCCGGCTCCTTGGTGGCAGCGAACACCTTGAGCCCCAAGGCCTTGCCCAACTGCACGAAGGCGGGCCCTGCGCAATGGCTGGCATCGGTGACCAGCGCGGTCTGCCCGGCCTTGGCCCTGGCCAGGTCGACGTAGGCGAAGTAGGCGATCAGCAGTGGCGTGTAATGCACACTGGCTTCGATCGGTGTGAGGATGTCCGGGTAACGGGTAATCGCCGTGCGCGGCAGGACGATCACATCCCCGTATACCGGGTGATCATTGGCGCTGGTAGCCGGGAAGCTGGCCACCCGGTCGCCCACTGCAATGTCATCGACACCCTCACCCACCGCAGTCACCACGCCGGCCATCTCGTGGCCGATACCCGCTGGCAGGCGGGCCTGGGACGGCGCCAGGTTCTGCCGCCAAAGCACGTCGTACCAGCTCACGCCAATGGCCTCGACGCGGATCTGCACCTCGCCGACAGCAGCTGACGGTTCGGCCTGCTCCTCGCAGCGGAGCACTTCGGCAGCGCCGAACTTGTGGAACCGGATCATGCGGGACATCGCATACCTCGCCTTTGTGAATCTCGTATTACCACGGACTTTATCCGGGCTTTTGCCGTTAGACCATCAGTGGCTATTAATAGTCGACATGCCTGTCATCGATTGGGCACCTCACATTTCTGTGCATCGGCCCCACAAATCGGTGCAGGTTAACAGCCTTTGGCCTTAAGATTCACCCCTGCCCCACTTTAGGCGAAGCGCACCGATGAATCGAAACGACCTGCGTCGCGTAGACCTCAACCTGCTGATCGTGTTCGAAACCCTGATGCATGAGCGTAGCGTGACCCGTGCCGCCGAGAAGCTGTTCCTCGGCCAGCCGGCGATCAGCGCGGCGCTGTCGCGCCTGCGCAACCTGTTCGACGACCCGCTGTTCGTGCGCACCGGCCGCAGCATGGAGCCGTCAGCGCGAGCACATGAAATCTTCGCCCTGCTGTCGCCGGCGCTGGATTCCATCTCCACCGCGGTCAGCCGCGCCGCCGAATTCGACCCGGCCACCAGCAACGCGGTGTTCCGCATCGGCCTGTCGGACGACGCCGAATTCGCCCTGCTGCCGCAGCTGCTCAAGCGCATCCGCGCCGAGGCGCCCGGCATCGTGCTGGTAGTGCGCCGGGTCAATTACCTGCTGATGCCTACCCTGCTGGCCTCCGGCGAAATCTCGGTGGGGGTGAGCTACACCAGCGAACTGCCCGCCAACGCCAAGCGCAAGGTGCTGCGCCGCAGCATGCCCAAGCTGCTGCGCGCCGACAGCGTGCCCGGCAGCATCACCCTCGACGACTTCTGCGCACGGCCGCATGCACTGGTGTCGTTCGCTGGTGACTTGTCCGGTTTCATCGACGAAGCGCTGGAAGAGATCGGCCGCAAGCGCCATGTGGTCCTGGCCGTGCCGCAATTCAACGGCCTGGGCAGCCTGCTGGCGGGGACCGACATCGTTGCCACGGTGCCCGATTACACCGCTGATGCGCTGACTGCTGCGG
>NZ_MOMO01000143.1:0-32671 GCF_009933855.1 Pseudomonas sp. SG-MS2
CCCGCGCGGTGATGCTGGCCCAAAGCGAGTTCAGTGCCTTCCTCAAGGCCGACGACAGAGAACGCAGCGAGCTGCTGGAAAAGCTTACCAACACCGCCATCTACACCCGCCTCGGCCAGCGCGCCTTCACCAAGGCGCGGGAAACCGGCGAAGCGCACAACGCACTGAAAGACCGTGCCAGCCACCTGCTACCGATGGTCGCAGAGGCCCGCGCCGAACTCGACGAGCGCCTGGAGCAGGCGCAGCAACAATTCAAGAACCACCAGGCGCGGCAGCGCCAATTGGAGCAACAGCGCAACTGGCTCAACGAACAGCGCCAACTGCAAGCCCAGCACAGCGAAGCCAGCGCGGCCTTGCAGGCTGCCGAGCAAGGCTGGCAAGCCCTGGCCGAGCAACGCCTCGACCTGCAACGCCTGGAGCGCCTGGCACCGCAGCGCCACCAGTTCCACCGCCAGCAAGTACTGACCGCGCAACTGGCGCCCTTGGCTGCGCAGATCGCAGCGCAACACCATCAGCAAGGCGAGCTGCAAACACGCACCGGCGAACTGCAACAGGCGTTGCTGGCAGCCCGCCAGGCACTCGCCGACAGCCAGGCCCAGCACAGCGAAAACACCCCGCGCCTGCGCCAGGCATTCGCCGGCCAGGACAGCCTGGCACGGCTGGACAATGAGCTGACAACGCAACGCACGGCCAGCCAGCATGCCGACCAGCACGTCGCCGGAGGGCAGCAGCAACTGCAGCAGCTGGAAGAAAACCAGCAGCGCAGCCTGCAACAACTGGCACAGATCGATGAGGCACTGGCCGGTAGCCAACACCTCGCCGGGTTGGCAAACGCCTGGCAGGCCTACCTGCCCCAACTCAAGCAAGTGATGCTGATCGGCGGGCGGCTGAGCAAGGGCCGCGAAGAGCTGCCGGGCCTGCAGGCTCAGGCCAGCCAGGCCAACGTGCAGTTGCAGGCGCAGCGCGACCATTACGAACTGCTGTTCCGCGAAGCCAAGGCCGAACCACAGGCGCTGGCCGAGCAGATCGACCTGCTCGGCGGCATGCTCCAGGACAATCGCAAACAGCAGCGTGCCGTCGAAACACTGTCGCGCCTGCATGGCCGCGAGCTGGAGTTGCGCCAGCAACTTGAGGCCATACGTGAGCGCCAGCAGCAGGCCATGCAACAACGCCAGCAACTGATCGGCGAAGGGACTGCAGCCAAGGCCGAGCTTGAGGCCGCCGAGCAGGCGCTCACCCTCACCCGCCAACTGCTGGAGCGCCAGCGCCTGGCGCGTAACACCAGCGTCGAAGAGCTGCGTGGCCAGTTGCGCGACGGCGAGCCCTGCCCGGTGTGTGGCAGCGCCGAACACCCATTCCACCAGCCTGAAGCGCTGCTGCAAAGCCTGGGCCGGCATGACCAGGCCGAAGAGGACGCGGCGCAGAAGCAGGTCGAATCCCTCAATGGCAAGCTGGTGGAACTGCGCACCCAGCTTGGCGTGGTCAACGCCCAGCTCAAGGACTACCAGCAGCAACAGGTACAACTGAGCGAGCAATTGCAGCCATTGGTTGCGCAGGTGCAGGCTCACAGCCTGTGGCCTGCCCTCGCCCCCCAGGACGACAAAGCCCGCACGGCCTGGCTGGCCAACCAGCTGCAGCGCCTGGACGATGAAATTGCCAAGGACGAGAAACGCCAGAGCGCCCTGCTCACCCTGCAAAAAGATGCAGCCCGTCTCAACCAGCAATTGCAGGCCGCACAAGAGGCGCAACAGCAGGCCCAGCGCCACCTGGACCACCAACACCAGGCTCTGGCCAGCGACGAACAGCAGTTGCAGCAAGGCCTAGATGACCTGGCCAGTGTGCTGCCGGATGATGTCCTGAAGGCCCTAAGCGACGACCCAGCCAATGCCTTCCTCGGCCTCGATCAGCAGATCGCCCAGCGTTTGCAACAGCTGGAGCAGCGCAAAGACGAGCAGGAAGAGCAACAAGCCCGCCAGGTACAGCTGGACAAGCTACGGGACCAGCAGCAGACACGCCTGCAGGCGCAGCAGCAGTTGCAGCAGACACTGGCCAGCCTTGTCGAGCAGCGCCAGCAGGCGCAGGCCAACCTCGCTGAACTGCTAGGCGAACATGCCAGTGCAGAAGCCTGGCAACAGCACCTGGAGGCACAACTGGAGCAGGCCCGTGCGGCCGATGCCGACACCGCGCAGCGCCTGCAGGACCTGCGGACCCAGGGCGTGAAACTGGCCGCCGAGCTTGATGCCAACGCCCAGCGGCAGCAGGCACTGGAGCAGGAGTGTCAGCAGTTGCAGGGCGCGATCGCCCAGTGGCGCAGCGAGCACCCCGAACTGGATGACCGTGGCCTCGATCGCCTGCTGGCCATCGACGATGCGCAACTTGGGGCCCTGCGCCAGCAGCTGCAGCACGCAGAGAAAGCCATCGAACAAGCTCGCGTGCTGCTGCAGGAGCGTGAGCAGCGGCTTGAGCAGCATAACGCCCAGACACAGGGCGAGCTGCCCGCTGACGACCTGGAGCAGACCCTGGCCGAGCTCCAGCAGCACCTCAACGTTCAGGAACAACAGTGCGCCGAACTGCGCGCGCAACAGGCCGATGACCAACGCCGCCAGCAGGCGCACCAGGCCCTGGCCGCCGAAATCGAACAGGCCCGCGAGCAGTGGCAGCGCTGGGCACGCCTGAATGCGCTGATCGGCTCGGCCTCCGGCGATGTGTTCCGCAAGATCGCCCAGGGCTACAACCTTGACCTGCTGCTGCACCATGCCAACGCCCAGTTGCGCCAACTGGCGCGGCGCTACCGCCTGAAACGTGGCGGCAGCGCCCTGGGGCTGCTGGTGCTGGACACCGAGATGGGCGACGAACTGCGCTCGGTGCACTCCTTGTCTGGCGGTGAAACCTTCCTGGTCTCGCTGGCGCTGGCCCTGGGCCTGGCGTCAATGGCGTCGAGCACCCTGCGTATCGAGTCGCTGTTCATCGACGAGGGGTTCGGCAGCCTCGACCCCGAGTCGCTGCAATTGGCCATGGACGCCCTCGACGGCCTTCAGGCACAGGGCCGCAAGGTGGCGGTGATCTCCCATGTGCAAGAGATGCACGAACGCATTCCAGTGCAGATCCAGGTGCGTCGCCAGGGCAACGGCCTGAGTGATGTCGAGGTATGCGGGTGATCCTTTACTCGTTTCGCCGTTGCCCATGGGCCATGCGTGCGCGCCTGGCACTGCGCTATGCCGGGTGCGAGGTACACATCCGCGAAGTGGCGATGAAGAACAAGCCGGCCGAGTTGCTGGCTTTGTCACCCAAGGGCACGGTGCCGGTGCTCGACGCCGGCGAAGGCGTGCTGGAGGAAAGCCTGGACATCATGCGCTGGGCGCTCGAGCGCAATGACCCGCAGGACTGGCGGCTGCAGGCTGACCCTGCAGCCGCACAACAGGCTGACCGACTTATTGCCCGCAACGACAGCGAATTCAAGGCGCAGGTCAACCTGTACAAATATGCCGAGCGATACCCCGAGCACACACGCGAACATTACCGTCAGCAGGCCGAGGCCTGGCTGGCGGAGCTTGAACACCTGCTAGAGGGCCGGCCCTACCTGCTGGCCCACCATCCAAGCCTGGTCGACGCCGCACTGCTGCCCCTGATGCGCCAGTTTGCCGGGGTCGAACCGCAGTGGTTCGCCGAGGCGGACTATCCGCGTGTGCGCAGCTGGCTGGAGGGATGGTTGGCGTCTGAGCTATTCAACGCAGTGATGGCGCGCCCCTGAATCGATAGTCACTCGATGAACTTCAAATCCGAAGGTGCGTCCTGCGCCAGGGTCTGCACCGTCTCACCCAGCTTGCCCGTACGCGGATCACGGCGCATGACCACGATCTGGTTGCTCTTCTGGTTGGCCACCAGCAGGAAATTGTCACTCGGGTCCAGGGCAAACTCCCGCGGGTGGTCGCCCTCCACAGAACGACGCTGCAGGAAGGCCAGCTGCCCATCATCCTTGCCCACACTGAATGCAACGATCTCATTGGCCGTGCCGCGGTTGCTCACATACAGAAAGCGCCCGTCCGCCGAGAGGTGCAGGCCGCCTGCCGCCTTGGCCGCCGCGTCCTGCTGCTCGGTCAGTGGCAGGCGCTGGCGTTCGCGCAGGGCAGCGTCCTCGACATCGAACATGACCACTTCGGCACTCATTTCCAGCGTCAGATAGGCATGCCGCCCCTTGGCATCGAACAACAGATGACGCGGGCCACTGCCAGCTGGCAGTTCGACCGATGCGGGGATGGCCGGGCTTAGCGGGCGGTCGGTGCTGGCGCCGTCGTAGCGGTAGATGAATACCCTGTCGGCCCCCAGGTCACTGGCATACAGGTGACTACCGTCCGGCGACAGCACCACTGAATGCACATGGGCACCGGCCTGGCGCTCGGGGTTCACCCCGCTGGGCTCGTGTCCGGCCTGCTGCACCACATCCTTGAGCTTGCCGTCTTTGGCCACCGGTATCACCACCAGGCTGCCGCCCGGGTCTGGAGCAACGGCGTAGTTGGCAACGAACAGGTAACGCTGGTCGCGGCTGAGGCTGGCATGCGTCGGTTCGTCGCCACGGGTGGCAACCTGGTTCAGCGGCTTGATCTCACCCTTGCTGCTCACGCTGAAACTGCTGGCGTGGCCCTTTGGCGCCTCGTTGACCGCGAACAGTTGCCGCTGATCCGCCGAAAGCACCAGCCAGGAAGGGCTGACGCTCTTGACCACCTGCTGCGGCGCAGGGCCGATGAGGCCAGTCTTGCTGTCGAACTGGTAACGGTAGATACCTTGGCTCGCACCATCGGTATAACTGCCCACCAGCAGCGTGACGGCCTGGGCATTCAAAGTCAGGCTCATGAGGCTAGTGGCCAGCAGGCTGGTCCAGGTCGGGTTCATCGTCGTCTTCATCCGGGGCGCGAAAGGCACTCATACAGACTAGACGATGCTCGCCCTGGGCATCGTGCAGTTGCCACTCGTCACCGGCGCCGATGGCAGCGGCGACCTGTTCGGCAGTGAAGGCCCAACGCCGGTGTTGGCGGCCGTCCATGCATTCGACCGTCAGGCCTGTTTCATCGAGGTTGAAGTCGAAGGCGTGCAGGCCATCGATCAGTAGCATGTCGCAGGATGCGAGGGCGGTGGCGAGGGGAGACATGAAGGTACCAGCTGAAAAAGAGGCGACAGTATAGCCTTCGCGCCGCTTTGCAGCCCAGTCGCCGCAGTTAGTCCCCACGACAAACCGGCGATTGGGCCGCAAAGCGGCCCTCCATCATTCAATGGGCGAAGATCGAACCGCCCTGCTTGCCTGCCATCTTCTCGGGCTTGATCAGGAACCGCGCCAGTGCCGGCAGCAGCCACAGCGCACCGAACATGTTCCACAGCAGCATGAAGGTCAGCATCAGGCCCATGTCGGCCTGGAACTTGATGGCCGAGAAGATCCAGGTGCACACGCCGATGGCCAGGCACAGGCCGGTGAACAGTACCGCCTTGCCGGTCGAACGCAGGGTCTGGTAATAGGCTTCCTGCAGCGGTAGGCCAGCACGCAGGAAGCTTTCCAGGCGGCTGTAGATGTAGATGCCATAATCGACACCGATACCCACGCCCAACGCCACCACCGGCAAGGTGGCGACCTTCACCCCGATCCCCATGAAGGCCATCAGCGCATTGCCCAGTACCGAGGTCAGCACCAGCGGCAGCACGATGCACAGGGTGGCAGCAAAGGAGCGGAAGGTGATCAGGCACATCACCGCCACGCAGATGTACACCAGGATCAGGATGGTCAGCTCGGCCGACTTGATCACCTCGTTGGTCGCAGCCTCGATCCCGGCGTTGCCCGCCGCCAGCAGGAACTGCAAGCCGTCCTTGTCATGGCTTTCGGCAAACGCCTTGGCAGCGCTGGTGACACGTTCCAGGGTTTCGGCCTTGTGGTCGTTGAGGAACACCAGTACCGGCGCCAGCGAGCAGTCGGCGTTGTACAGGCCGTCGGCACGGGCGATGGAGTTGTTGAGGATGTCCGGGTTGCGCGACAGGGTTTCCCATTTCAGGCTGCCCTCGTTCATGCCCTTGATCACCTGCTTGGACACCGTCACCAGGGAAATCGCCGACTGCACGCCGGGGGTGTTCTCCATGGTCCACATCAGCTCGTCGATCGGTGCCATGGTCGAGTGGATCGAGCAGCTCTCCGCCGGCGTCTTGACCATCACCACCAGCACATCGGAGCTGGTCGAGTAGTTGCTGATGATGAAGTTGTTGTCCTGGTTGTAGCGCGAGTCCGGGCGCAGCTCCGGCGCGCCCTGGTCGAGGTCGCCGATCTTCAGGTTCTGGCTGTACCACAGGCCACCAGCGAAGGCGACCAGGGCCAGGGCGATGGACACCGGTGCCACCTTGGCGCTGGCGAAGTTCGACAGCAGGCGCCAGAACGGATGCTCCCGGGTGGCGTCCTTCTTGCTGCGCTCGATGGCCTTTTTGCTGATGCCGATGTAGGAGATGGCTACCGGCAGCAGGATCAGGTTGGTGAAGACGATCACCGCCACGCCGATCGACGCACCGATGGCCAGCTCGCGGATCACGCCGATGTCGATGATCAGCAGGGTAATGAAGCCCACCGCATCGGCGAGAATCGCGATCATCCCCGGCAGGAACAGCTGACGGAAGGTGCGCCGGGCAGCGGTCAGGGCATTCTCGGCATCACTGGACTGCAGGGCGATGCCATTGATCTTCTGCACCCCATGGGAAATGCCGATGGCAAAGATCAGGAACGGCACCAGCATCGAGTAAGGGTCCAGGCCAAAGCCCACCACATGCATCAGGCCCAATTGCCAGACCACTGCCACCAGGGTGGTGATCAGCACGGCGATGGTGCTGCGGATGCACCAGGTGAACCAGTAGAGCAGGACCCAGGTGATGACCAACGCCACCCCAAAGAACATCGCCACCATCACCAGGCCGTCGATCAGATCACCGACCTTTTTGGCGAAGCCGACGATGTGCACCTTCACATTGGGGTTCTGCGCCTGGAACTTGTCGCGAATTTTCTCCTCGAGCAGGTGCGAGAACTGCTGGTAGTCCAGCTTGACCTGCTTCCCGGGGTCCTGCGGATCGGGGTAGCTTTCCAGCAAGGGTACATCGACGATGCTGGACTTGAAGTTGTTGCCCACCAGGCGCCCGACCTGGCCGGACTTGAGCACGTTGTCGCGCAGTGAGTCGAGGCTGTCTTGCGAACCGTTGTACGTATTGGGGATTACCTCGCCGCCGGAGAACCCCTCCTCGGTGACTTCACTCCAGCGCACGCTGGGGCTCCACAACGACTTGAGGCCCGCGCGGTCGACGCCGGGGATGTAGAACACCTCATCATGGATCTGGCGCAGGGTCTCCATGTAATTCTTGTCGAAAATGTCGCCGTTGACCGCCTCGACCGAAATGCGCACGGTGTTGCCGAGGTTGGCCAGGTCGTTGCGGTGCTCCATCATCTGCTCGATGAACGGATGCTCGAGCGGAATCATCTTCTCGAAACTGGTCGAGGGGCGAATCTGCGCGGCCTGCCAGAACAGGAAGATGCTCACCAGCACGCACAGGGCGATGACCACCGGGCGGTTGTTGAAGATCAGCCGTTCCAGCAGCGTGGGTTTGTCTTGGTGGTGGGGCTGCATGATGCTCTCTCGGCTGGTCATGGGCGAGGCTCCTCGGCTGCCTGGTCGGCACCTTCGCCGGTGGCCAGATGTAAACCGCCCTGCCCTACCAGCAGCAAGCCGCCATTGGCCAGGCCACTGACACCGGCCAGGGCAATGCGGTCGGCGCGGTTGTAGACAGTGAAGCTCTGCCCGTCATCAATGCTGCGCAGCACGCTGCCGCCATTGCCGACCAGTATCAGGCTGCCATCATCCAGAAGCGTAGCGCTTGCCAGGCCGAATTCGAGGTTGCCGCGCGCGGCCTTGAGTTCGATCGGCTGCCAGCTATCACCAAAGTCCGTAGAGCGGAACAGGTTGCCGCGCAGGCCGTAGGCCAGCAGTGTCTGCGGCTGGGCGGTGCCGATCACGCCGAACAGCGAGCCCTCGTAGGGGCCATCGAGCTTGCTCCAGCTCTGGCCGCTGTCGCTGGAGCGAAACATGCTGCCCTGCTCGCCGACGATGAACAGGCCGGCATCCCTGATCTGGGCAATACCGTTGAGGTGCATCTGGTCGGGGTTGTCCAGGCGCTCGGCGGCGTCCTGCCAGTGCTGGCCGCCGTCGCGGGTTTCCAGCAGTGCGCCGTAAGCGCCCACGGCGAAGCCGTGCTGGGCATCGAGGAAAGTGACATCGAGCAACGGGGCTTCACGGGCAAGGTCTTCGAACTGCTTGCTCCAGGTCGCACCGCCATCGTTGCTGGCGAGAATCTGCGCGTCGTGCCCGACTGCCCAGCCACGCTTGTCGTCGACGAAGAACACTGCGGTGAGCAATTGCCGGGTAGGCACCCGGGCCTGGGTCCAGGTATTGCCCTGGTCATCGGAGAACAGAATGTGGCCGCGATCGCCCACCACTACCAGGCGCTTGCCGGCATGGGCGGCATCGATCAGCAGGCTCTGGCTGGCCTTTGCCGATTCGGTGGAGTACTCCTGTGCGGCGGCGGCTTGCGCGCTGCCCGCCCACATCCCCAGTGCCAGCGCCAGCATTGCGCCGGCTGCCAGCGGCCAGGCACCACGCCTGGCGCGCGTCATTACCCGCTCCCTCATGACCGTCCCCTGTTTGTTGTTCTTGGTGGGTCTGTGCCTTGCAGGTACTGCGAAAACCTTGTGATAGAGGCCTGCAATAGCTTCGGGCCATCGTAGCGGGGATGTTTGCGGGAACACAACGAGCGGGACGTTATGTTTTGTTAACCAGAACCAAGGGGCTGTTGCACAGCCCAATCGCCGGCAAGCCGACTCCCACAGGTACTGCACCGCCCTGAAGGCTTGTGCATTACCTGTGGGAGATCCCAGGCTTTATGCCAGGCTTTTGCTCACCACTTCATAGACATCGCTGGACAGCGCCCCGGAAGCGAGAATCCGCTCCAGTTCGCCCTTCATCAGCGCCTGGCGCGCGTCGTCATACTTGCGCCAGCGGGTCAGCGGTGCCAGTTGACGCGAAGCGATCTGCGGGTTCAGCGCATTCAGTTCGATCACAAGGTCCGCCAGGAAGCGATAGCCCGAGCCATCGGCCGCATGGAAGTTGACCAGGTTCTGTCCGGCAAACGCACCGACCAGCGCGCGCACCTTGTTCGGGTTTTTCAGGGTGAACGCCGGGTGCTGCATCAGCGCCTTGACCCGCGCCAGCCCGCCCGGCAAGGCACTGGCTGCCTGCACACTGAACCACTGATCCATGACCAGCGGGTTATCCTTGAAGTGCTCGGCGAACGTTTCCAGGGCCTTGCCCCGCTCGGCCTCGAACGGCGAATTGACCAGCACGGCCAGCGCCGTCAGCCGTTCAGTCATGTTGTCGCAGTTGTCGAACTGCTCAAGGGTCGCTTCCAGCACCTGTGGTTTACCGCTGAGCATCAGGTACGACAGCGCGATGTTCTGCAGGCTGCGACGGGCGAAGTGCTCGGCGGCGGCGACGTAGGCGGTGTTGCGCGAAACTTCGCGGTGCGCCTGGTAGCGCGCCCACAGGCCGTCGAACAGTTGCTCGGCGATCTGCCGGCGGGCGAATTCGCGGGCCGCATGGATGGCGTCGACATCAGCCACCTGGCTGATCTCGGTCAGGTAGGCTTCGCCCGGCAGTGACAGCATCTCGGCAACCATCGCGGCGTCCAGCGACTCGTTGGCCAGAACAGTGCCCAGGGCAGTGATCAGGCGCTGATCGAGTTTCAGTGCTTCACCACGCTGATGCTGGCCGATCAGTTCCTGCAGTACCTGTACCGACAACTGCTGACCCGCTTCCCAGCGGTTGAAGCCATCGCTGTCGTGCTGCATCAGGAACATCAGCTGGTCACGGTCGTACGGGAAGCTCAGCTTCACCGGCGCACTGAAGCCGCGCAGCAGCGATGGCAGCGGCTTGGCCTGGATACCTTCGAAAGTGAACGTCTGCTCGGCCTCGGTCACCGACAGTACGCGGCCAGTACCAACAGCGGCGGCCTCACCGGCCAGGCGCAGTGGCAGGTCGTTGCCCTCGGCATCCAGCAGGCCCAGCTCCACCGGGATCACGAACGGCAGTTTCTCGGCCTTGTCCGGCGTCTGCGGGCAGCTCTGGCGGAAGGTCAGGCTGTAGGTCTGCGCGGCCACGTCATAGGCTTCGCTGACGTCCAGGCGCGGGGTGCCGGCCTGGCTGTACCAGCGCTTGAACTGGGTGAGGTCGACGCCGTTGGCGTCTTCCATGGCCTTGATGAAATCGTCGGTGGTCACCGCCTGGCCATCATGGCGTTCGAAGTACAGGTCGCTGCCCTTGCGGAAACCCTCGGCGCCCAGCAGGGTACGGACCATGCGCACCACTTCGGCGCCCTTCTCGTACACGGTCAGGGTGTAGAAGTTGGAAATCTCGATAAAACTGTCCGGGCGCACAGGGTGAGCCATGGGCCCTGCATCTTCGGCGAACTGGTGGGTCCGCAGGTAGGCGACGTCCTCGATGCGCTTGACCGTGCGCGAGTTCATGTCGGCGCTGAATTCGGCGTCGCGGAACACCGTGAAACCTTCCTTGAGCGACAGCTGGAACCAGTCGCGGCAGGTCACGCGGTTGCCCGACCAGTTGTGGAAATACTCGTGGGCGACCACGCCTTCGACACGCTGGTGGGCAGCATCGGTGGCGGTTTCGGCGCGGGCCAGCACGCAGCTGGAGTTGAAGATATTCAGGCCCTTGTTTTCCATGGCGCCCATGTTGAAGTCGTTGACCGCGACGATCATGAAGATGTCCAGGTCGTACTCACGGCCATAGACTTCCTCATCCCATCGCATGGACTTCTTCAGGCTGACCATGGCGTGGCCGCACTTGTCGATGTTCTCGGGCTCGACATAGATGCGCAGGGTCACGTCGCGGCCGGACTGGCGCACGAACGTGTCCTCGACGCACCACAGGTCACCGGCCACCAGCGCGAACAGGTAGGCCGGCTTCATGAACGGGTCTTCCCAGGTCGCCCAATGGCGGCCATCTTCAGCCGGCCCGCTGCCGATCGGGTTGCCGTTGGACAGCAGCACCGGGTAGCGATGCTGCTCGGCGATCACCGTGGTGGTGAAGGTGCTCATCACGTCCGGGCGGTCGAGGTAGTAAGTGATCTTGCGGAAACCCTCGGCCTCGCACTGGGTGCAGAACATCTTGCCGGACTTGTACAGGCCTTCCAGCGCAGTGTTGCTCTCGGGGTGGATCTTCACGCTGGTGTCGAGGGTGAAACGCTCGGCTTTGGGGTGCAGCGTGAGGCTGTCGGCTTCGAGCTGGTAGTCGCTCGCCTGCAGTTGCTGATCGTCCAGCGAGGCGCGCAGCAGCTCGAGCTGCTGGCCGTCGAGCACCAGTGGCGGCAGGCCGGCACCGCGTGCCGGGTTGCGGCGCATGACCAGTTGCGCATGGACCAGCGTGTGGTCCTCGAACAGCTCGAAGGTCAGGTGCGTCTCGTCGATCAGGTACTCGGGCGCCTGGTAGTCCTTGAGGTAGATCACTTGCGGTTGTTCGGTACGCATGTGCAGGTCCTTTTTACTGGAGCACGGCCAACTGGTAGGCCGTGTACTTGCGAATATTGATCACGCCGGTGTCGAAGATCAGGTACTGCCCCTTGATGCCCAGCAGCGTGCCTTCCACCACCGGGTCCTTGTCGAGGTTGAAGCTGACGATCTTTTTCGGGTAGGCCTGGACCGGGTATTTCATCTGCACCACTTCGGCATCGGGCAGCGGCTGGATCGCCTGCAGGCCGAAGCGCGCCTGCAGATCGCGCAGGCCATCGGCGCAGGCATCGAAGATCTGCTCGCGAATGGCCACCAGATCGAGCACCTCGGCATCCCCCTTGAGCAGCGCGCGCCAGTTGGTTCGGTCCGGCACCTGGCTGCGCAATACGTCTTCGACCAGGCCCGATTGCTGGCGGGTCGCCACGCGCATGATCGGCAACGCCTGGCTCGCACCCTGGTCAAGCCAGCGGGTGGGCAACTGCGTAGCGCGGGTGATGCCAACCTTGACCCCGGACGAGTTGGCCAGGTAGACCACGTGGTCGGTCATGCAGAACTGCTCGCCCCAGGACGGCTCGCGGCAGGTGCCGGCGTCGTAGTGGCAGCGTTCCGGCGCCATGATGCACATGTCGCACTGGGCCAGCTTGGTCATGCACGGGTAGCAGTAACCCTGGCTGAAACTGGTCTTGGTGCGTTTGCCGCAATGGCTGCAGTGAATGGCGCCGAGGTATTGCAGGCGCAGGGTCTGGCCGATCAGCGGGTTGACCGGCACCTGCGTGTCATCCAGGCGAAAGCTGTACTGCACCACGGGTGCTTCCAGGCTTACCGCCATCTTGCTCAAAGAGCCACGAGCGAGTTCGATCAATGTACCGAGTCCGACTTGAACAGAATGTTAGGGATCGGCGCAGACTTCGATGCGCACTCCTGGGGCCCCATGTAGCCGGTACGCTGGTCTTCTGGCAGGTTTTTCATCTCCCAGGCGATCACCGCCTGCAGCGACAGCTCCTTCTGCTCGGCGGTGAGCTTGCGGCCATCGGACCATTTGCCGATTTCCACGGCCGTTTTCAGGCTTTCGTAGATCTGCGGCGTGATGTTTTCGATCATTTGCGCGAACGTGGACATAGCGTCTCCTAAATCAAGCGGACAGTTTACGCCGCGCCAGCGCACCGCCCAAGAGGCCCGTCAGGCATCCGATGAGCAGCCCGCCGACGTGCGCGGCGTTGGCGATCTGGCCAAAACCGAGTTGGCCGACCACACCGGTCAGGCAGATGACCAGCCAGATGAGCATCATCACCAGCACGCCCTTGGGCAGGCTGAAGTGTGGGTTGGGCGCCAGCCACTGGTACAGCCAGACATGGCCGAGCAAGCCGTACAGCACCCCGGACAGGCCGCCGAACAGGCTCGGGCCACTGGTGTAGTGCTGGGCCAGGTTGGACACCAGGCTGAACAGCAAGGTCAGGCCAGCCAGCAACCAAGGGCCCTGGCGCAGTTCGATGCGCTTGCCCAGTTCCCAGTACCACATGCCGTTCATGGCCAGGTGCAGTACGCCGAAGTGCAGCAGCATCGGCGACACCAGGCGCCACCATTGGCCTTCGGCAAGGCCCTGGGCCAGCGGCGTGAAGTGCAGGTATTCACCCTGGACGCGGTAGTCGAGGAAGGTGAACCAGCTGATGGTGACGAGGTTGTCGCCCAGGCCGGTAAGACCAGCGACGATCAGGCACAGCAAGAGAACGGCGGCGGTGACCTTGCAGGCTTTTGCCTGCTCGGCCAGTGTCGGCCCTTTCGCCGGCAAGTCGCCTTGCGCAGGGGCCTGCGCAAGCTCGACATCAGCGTTGCCGTCAGGGTAGCGCTGGTACAGCTGAAGGACATCCGCAGCCATGGTTTCCGGTGCCCAGAGCACCTGGGCTTCGCCCTCTTCGCTGACCCGGTGCGGCACCTGCAGGCGTTGCAGCAGGTGCACGAAACCGCTGAGGTCGACCGACAGCGGCAGGCGCATCACTTCGACGATATTCATTGATTGGCCTGCGGTCGATCGACGTCGACCCAGACGAACTTGTGCGGGTCGATCCGGGTTTCATCATCCAGCCGATAGGCCGCCAGCTTGCCGTACAGCACCGCACTGTAGTCCAGGCAGGCCAGGTTGGGGCGGATCGGCGCCGGGCGGCCGCTGCGCCAGTAATGGCCGACGAACAGCAGCGGCTCCTCTTCGGCATAGCGTAGCAAGGCATTTTTCTCGGTGTGGCTGAGCGGCGTGCGGGCCACCTCATCGGGCAGCGCGTCAGGCTGGAAGACGATGTCGCCATAGGTCTTCGGGTCTTCTTCCCAGAACTTGGTACGGAAGAAGGCGCGGGTCAGGCCATCGCCGCCGGTCAGCGTCAGGCCGTCCGGCAGGCGCATGTCGGTGCCGCGCAACAGGCGGTTGCAGACTGTGGAAGCGAAGCTGCCGGGCACCGCCGAGGCCTGGATGAAGTGCTCGTCGATGCGCCCGTCGGGGTATTGCTGGCGCAGCGGGTCGATCAGCCGCGGGTCCCAGCAGGCATGCACCAGGCGGAACCGCCCGGCGTCGACGAACAGCGGCATGTCGTAGAACCACTGCAGAAAATCGTGCCAGTCACCGGGGTGGTGGGCGAACTGGGTCAGGGTCTCGTCGATCAGGCGGGCATGGCGCGGCGTGTGCTCGCGCACGTAGGCCTTGCCGCTGCCGGGCAGCGCCGGGGTTACCCAGCCCAGGGCGTTGTATTCGTGGTTGCCCATGATACAGAAGGCCTGGCCGGCCTCGACCATGTCGTGGACGATGTGCAGCGCCTCGCGGATACGCGGGCCGCGGTCGACGATGTCGCCGAGGAACAGCGCCTGACGCCGCGGGTGGCACCAGACACCACCGACACGCTTGTAGCCGAGGGTGTCGAGCAGGCGTTCGAGGGTCAGCGCACAGCCATGCACGTCACCGATGATGTCGAAACTTCGCGCCGGATCGAACATCAGTCGTCCCTGCCCCCCAGGCGGCTGCCCCAACCGAGCTTGGTGCGGCAAACCTCGTAGTAATTGTGGCCCAGCGGGTGGATCAGGCGCAGTTTCTGCGGCTTCTTGCTCACGGTGATGGTATCGCCGGGGGCGCAGGTGAAGTGGTTCTGACCGTCACAGGATACCTGCGGGTAGATCTGCAGGTCCTTGGACACCACGATCTTCAGCTCGCTGTTGCCGTCGACCACGATCGGGCGGCCCGACAGGGTGTGCGGGTACATGGGCACGATGACGATGGCGTCGAGCTTGGGGTGCATGATCGGGCCGCCGGCCGACAGCGCGTAGGCGGTCGAGCCGGTGGGGGTGGCGACGATCAGGCCGTCGGCCTTCTGGCTGCAGACGAACTGGCCGTCGATGTAGATCTCGAACTCGATCATCCGCGTCGACTTGCCCGGGTGCAGGACCACATCGTTGAGCGCATCGCCCTGGCCGATGGCCTCGTGGTGGCGGCGCACCTCGGCCTGAAGCAGGAAGCGGTTTTCCACCAGGTAGTGGCCGTCGAGCACTGCGGCGACCTTTTCTTCCAGCTCGTCCGGACGGATATCGGTGAGAAAGCCCAGGTTGCCGCGGTTGATCCCCAGCACCGGAATGTTGTGCCGGGCCAAAGCACGCGCGGCGCCGAGCAGGCTGCCGTCACCGCCGACGACGATGACCAGGTCGCATACTTCGCCCAGCAGCTTGCGCGTGGAGGTCTGCAGGCCGTGGCCAGGCAGCACTTCGGCAATGGTGTCCTCGAGGATCACGTGCAGGTGGCGCTCGAGGAGGAATTTTTTCAGTCGGCGAATGGTGTCGAGCACCTGCGAGCTGCCAAGGCGGCCGATGATACCGATATTGCGAAATTGCTCCATGGGGCTCCTGCAAGGCTCTGCGGCGGGTGACTATGCCGCGATTATGGGCGAAACGACCGGGCAGCGGCAAACCGGCTATGCTCGCAGCATGATGCCTTTCGCCGATCTCCACGACCTGCCTCGCCAATTGCGCCGCGCCGCCGTGCGCGACCTGGCCTGGACGCTGCTGTCGCCACCGCTGCTGAGCACACCGCCCTGCCCCCAGCGCCATCCGCTGGCAGGCAGCACCTGGGCGGCGGATCCCCAGCGGCTGAAAGACTGGTTACAGGCGCTGGACGCCGACGATCAGCCCCTGCGTGAGTGGCTGGCAAACAGCACCAGCCGGCGCCTGGGCCTGTACTACGAAGGCCTGTGGCAGTTCGCCCTGGCCCAGGCGCCCGGTGTCGAGCTGCTGGCGGCCAACCTGGCGATCCGCACCGGTGGGCGCACGCTGGGCGAGTTGGACATTGTGCTGCGCGACGCCGACGGTACTCACCATCTGGAGCTGGCCATAAAGCTTTACCTGGGGCCAACGGACGGCCAAGGCCATGACCCGGCGCAGTGGCTAGGGCCGGGTTGCCATGACCGGCTGGGTACCAAACTGGCGCACCTGGCCGGGCACCAATTGCCCATGTCGGGTGGCACGCAGAGCCGTGAGGCGCTGGCCGGGCTTGGTATTGGCCAGGTACAGGCACACCTGTGGCTGGCGGGGTATCTGTTCTATCCGTGGCCTGGGCACGCCGAATCGCCCGCGGGGGCCAACCCGCTGCACCTGCGCGGGCGGTGGTTGCGGCGGCGGGATTGGGCAATGGCCGAGGTGGGACGCTGGCAGCCCCTGCCCCGCCATGCCTGGCTGGCACCGGCAAGGTTCGAGGCAGATCAAGGCTGGACCGCGCGGCAGTTCGCTCAATGGCTTGAGGGGCTTGACCCGCAAGCACCGGCGCAGATGCTGGTCAGGCTTGAACCAGGCCCGGAAGGCGAATGGCATGAGGTGGACCGCCTGTTTCTGGTGGCCGACAGCTGGCCGCACTTGCCCATTCGCGGGTAGACCACGGCATTGAAAACCGCGGGGTATTGCGGGCCTGCGCGCGAAGCGGCGCAGGCCGCAAACACCCTTTCACCGACCCAGCGCAATGATTTAATCCCAGCAGCGATTACAGTTACCTCTGAGCGCCGCCAAGAGCGCCACTTCCGACCTGATGACGAGGACCACCCATGGTTTCATCCAGCCCCGCGCCCCACTACGCACGCCTGTCCATCGCCCTGCATTGGCTGATGCTGGTGCTGCTGGCCGCTGTCTACGCCTGCATCGAGTTGCGTGGCCTGTTCCCCAAGGACAGCGCCGAGCGCAACCTGATGAAGGACCTGCATTTCATGCTCGGCCTGACGGTGTTCGTACTGGTCTGGCTGCGCCTGGCCGTGCGCCTGATCCGCCCTGCGCCGCCCATTGTGCCCAAGCCTCCCGCCTGGCAGACCGGGCTTGCCCACCTGATGCACCTGGCACTGTACCTGTTGATGATCGGCTTGCCGCTGGCCGGCTGGCTGATCCTCAGTGCCGCCGACAAACCGGTGCCCTTCTATGGCCTGGAGTTGCCGCACCTGATCGCGGCGGATCCGGACCTGGCCAAGTTCATCAAGGGCTGGCATGAACGCGTGGGCAGCTGGGGGTACTGGCTGATCGGCCTGCACGCGCTGGCCGGGCTTTATCACCACTACGTAGTGCGCGACAACACGCTGCTGCGCATGCTGCCCTACAAGTAGCCGCGTCGGCCCTGCAGGCCACCGGTGTGCAAAAAGATCAGACGAGTGCCAGGCTTGAACAGCCCGGCCTCGACCTGCCCACGCAGGGCCATCAGTGCCTTGCCGGTGTAAAGCGCCTCTAAAGGGACACCCGTGCTGGCCTCAGCCTGTTCGATGAAAGCCTGCAGCTCATCATCGAGCCTGGCAAAACCCTCTCGGCAGGCCTCGTGCAACTGGTACCCGGCCGTACCGGCCAGCGCCGTTATGGTCTCGGGTACACCATGGTCCAGGGGCACTGCCAGGGCGCCATGCACCCTGTGCGCGCCGGCCTCGGCCAGTACCAGGCCAGCCAGCGTGGTCCCGGTGCCAGCGGCCAGCCACCAGGCGTCATAGTCCGGCCAACCCAATGTGCCCAACTGGGCCTTGGCCTGCTCGACGATCAAGGCACACCCCTGGGCACCAGCCTGCCCGCCACCGCCTTCGGGGATGCAGTGCCAGCCGGGATACAGCGCTTGCCAAGGTGCCCAGAAGCCGGGGTCATGACGGGCACGGTAGCCTGCGTAACCAAGCCAGTGCAATTGCATCCCCAGCGCCTGCAGATCACGCACCGTGGGGGTGTCCTGGGCATGGCCGCGCAACAGACCAGCGGTGGCCAAGCCGAAGCGCTTGCCGGCGGCGGCCAGGGCATGGAGGTGGTTGGAGTGATTGCCGCCGAGGCTGATCAGCCCGGCGGCGCCCGAGGCGTGGGCGTGCTGCAGGTGGTGGCGCAGCTTGAACCATTTGTTGCCGCTGATCAGAGGGTCGATCAGGTCCAGGCGCAGGATGGCGACATCGACGTTGGCGCTTTTCAGCCAGGCAAGTTCGAGGGGCTGTAATGGCGCCTGGGGAAGGTCATGGAAGCGGGTAGACATGTTTGAGCGCCAGATGCGAGGCCGTCAGTCTACCAGTGAAAACCTGGGGCCGCTTTGCGGCCCCGGCCATCTCAAAGCTCTGCAGCCAGACGCGAGCCCTGATTGATCGCCCGTTTGGCATCCAGCTCGGCCGCCACATCCGCGCCGCCGATCAGGTGTACCGACTGCCCAGCAGCCAGCAGCCCTTCGTGCAGCTCCCGCAGCGGCTCCTGCCCGGCGCAGATCACCACGTTGTCCACCGCCAGTACCTGCGGCTCACCTTCAGCTACGCGGATGTGCAGGCCCGCATCGTCGATCCTCAGGTACTCGACGCTGTTGAGCATCTGTACCTGCTTGTTTTTCAGGCCCGTGCGGTGGATCCAGCCGGTGGTCTTGCCCAGGCCATCGCCCACCTTGGCCTTCTTGCGCTGCAGCAGGTACACCTGCCGTGCCGGTGCATGCGGCTCGGGCTTGATCCCCGCCACGCCGCCTCGCGCCTGTAGGTCGCGATCGATGCCCCACTCCTTCCAGAACGCCTCCCGGTCCTGGCTGCTGGCCACGCCCTGATGCACCAGGTATTCGCTGACGTCAAAACCGATGCCACCAGCACCGACCACCGCAACCGACTCACCCACTGGCTTGCGCTGGAGCAGTACGTCCAGGTAGGTGAGCACTTTGGCATGCTCGACGCCTGGGATGGCTGGCGTACGCGGCGCGATGCCGGTGGCCAGGATGATCTCGTCGAAAGCGCCTTCCAGCAGGGCCGGCACATCGACCCGGGTGTTCAACCGCAGGTCGACACCCGTGCTTTTCAGCTTGTTGCCGAAATAGCGCAGGGTCTCGAAGAACTCCTCCTTGCCCGGCACCCGCTTGGCCACGTTGAACTGCCCGCCAATTTCGCTGGCTGCATCGAACAGCGTCACCTCGTGGCCGCGCTCTGCGGCCACGGTGGCAGCCGCCAGGCCGGCCGGGCCGGCACCCACCACGGCAATGCGCTTGACCGTGTGCACCGGCAGGTAATTGAGTTCGGTTTCGTGGCAGGCCCGCGGGTTGACCAGGCAACTGGTCAGCTTGCCGCCGAACGTATGATCCAGGCACGCCTGGTTACAGCCGATGCAGGTATTGATTTCATCGCCGCGCCCCTGCGCCGCCTTGTTGACGAACTCCGGGTCGGCCAGGAACGGCCTGGCCATCGAGACCATGTCGGCATCGCCCTCGGCCAGTACGGCTTCAGCCACTTCGGGGGTATTGATGCGGTTGGTGGTGATCAACGGAATAGTCACCGCCCCGCGCAGCTTGGCGGTGACTTTGCTGAACGCCGCGCGTGGCACCTTGGTGGCGATGGTCGGGATGCGCGCCTCGTGCCAGCCGATCCCCGTGTTGATGAGGGTCGCGCCAGCCCGTTCGACGGCTTTGGCCAGCAACTCGATCTCGTCCCAGGTGCTGCCGCCCTCGACCAGGTCGAGCATCGACAGGCGGAAGATGATGATGAAATTCGGCCCCACGGCCTCACGCACCCGGCTGACGATCTCGACCGCCAGGCGCATGCGGTTTTCATAGCTGCCGCCCCAGCGGTCAGTACGGTGGTTGGTGTGGGCGGCAAGGAACTGGTTGATGAAGTAGCCTTCCGACCCCATGATTTCGACGCCGTCGTAACCGGCGCGCTGTGCCAGCACGGCACAATTGACGAAATCGGCGATCTGCTTCTCGATCCCGGCCTCGTCCAGCTCTTTAGGCTTGAACGGGTTGATCGGCGCCTGGATCGCACTGGGCGCCACCTGCCGGGAGCTGTAGGCATAGCGCCCGGCATGCAGGATCTGCAGGCAGATCTTGCCGCCAGCGGCATGCACGGCCTCGGTGACGATGCGGTGCTTGTCAGCCTCCTCCTCGGTGCTCAACTTGGCTGCGCCGGAATACACGCCACCTTCATCGTTGGGCGCGATACCGCCAGTGACCATCAGCCCAACGCCGCCACGGGCACGCTCTGCAAAATACGCAGCCATGCGTTCGAAGCCGCCGGGACGCTCCTCAAGGCCGGTGTGCATCGAGCCCATCAGGGTGCGGTTGGCCAAGGTGGTGAAGCCCAGGTCGAGCGGGGCCAGCAAGTGCGGATAGCGGTCGGCAGCCATGGAACGGTTCCCCATGTGGCGTGATCACGGAATGCGGGTGCCTCGGCGGGCCCCGTCGTTTATCTGCCAACGACATTAAACAGCCGTTTGAATGCGCTCAATGATCGAAACTGACAAATTACTGATCATCCTGCACAGGCGAACTGCAGTACCGGCGGTGAGACACACCCGCACTTTTACGCCTTTTTTACTCGACATTATGCAATGGCAGTCGATACTGCCGGTCATTGCCCCTGTGAGCCTGCTCGATGCCTCTGCCTGCTTTGCGCTTCATCGCCTTCATCATCGGCGTATTCCTGATTACCCTGGCGGTCAGCATGGTCATCCCCATGGCCACGCTGCTGCTGTATGGCCTTAGCGACGACCTCGGTGCCTTCCTCTGGTCCAGCCTCATAGCCCTGTGCGCAGGCCTTGTGCTGGTGGCTCGTGGCATACCCGATGCGCCGCAGCTAAGGGCCCGAGACATGTACTTCCTGACCACAGCCAGCTGGGTCATCGTCTGCGCGTTCGCAGCCCTGCCCATGGTGTTCATCCGGCATATCAGCTACACGGATGCATTCTTTGAAACCATGTCGGGCATCACCACCACGGGCTCGACGGTACTTACCGGCCTGGACAGCGCATCGCCCGGCCTGCTGATCTGGCGATCGCTGCTGCACTGGCTGGGAGGCATAGGCTTCATCGGCATGGCCGTCGCGATCTTGCCGTTGCTGCGCGTGGGCGGCATGCGCCTGTTCCAGACCGAGTCCTCGGACTGGTCGGACAAAGTGACGCCCCGTTCACACGTCGCGGCAAAAATGATCCTGGCGATCTACCTTGGGCTGACAGCACTCGGTACATTGGCCCTGTGGGCCGCCGGCATGACCCCTTTCGACGCCATCAATCATTCGATGTCGCTGATCTCCACGGGTGGCTTTTCGACGTCCGATGCATCGCTTGGCCACTGGACTCAGCCCGCTGTGCATTGGGTGGCGGTAGTGATCATGATCCTCGGAAGCCTGCCCTTCGCCCTGTATGTAGCGACCTTGCGTGGCCACCGCCGCATCCTGTTCAAGGACCATCAGGTGCGTGGCTTTCTCGGCTTTCTCCTGCTTGTCTGGGTCACGGTAGGGACCTGGCTCTGCTGGCACAGCGACTTTTCGTGGTGGGATGCTTTTCGCATCGTGGCGGTCAATGTGACGTCGATCGTTACGACCACCGGCATTGCGGTAGGGGACTACACGCTCTGGGGCAGCTTCGCCATGCTGTTGTTCTTCTACCTGACTTTTGTCGGTGGATGTTCGGGCTCCACAGCCGGCGGACTGAAAATATTCCGCTTTCAAGTCGCCGCGTCACTGCTGGTCAGCAGTTTGAAACAGCTGATTCACCCGCGGGCGATGATCTCGAAGAAGTACAATGGTCACCCCATTGATGAAGAAATCGTGCGCTCATTGCTGACGTTCTCCTTCTTCTTTTCCGTCACCATTGCCGTGATCGCCCTGGCGCTGACCCTGATAGGGCTTGACTGGACCACTGCCCTGAGTGGCGCGGCGACAGCTGTGTGCAACGTCGGGCCAGGGCTGGGCAGCGTGATCGGGCCGGCCGGCAACTTCAGCTCACTACCGGACGCTGCGAAGTGGCTACTGACCATCGGCATGCTGTTAGGCCGCCTCGAGATTCTCACCGTGCTGGTGCTCGTCGCGCCTGCCTTCTGGAGGTTCTGATTGCAGGGCAGCACGTGGGGGCAGCAATAAATCCGGGCAGGATCCGTTTATTCGTTCTAGGTTTACTGACGCAGGGAACTAGAACAATAAGCGGAGAATATCCCCATGAACCGAGCCCTTCGCCTGGCATTGGCCAGCACCGTACTGGCAGCTTGCGCAACAGCCCAGGCCGCGCCAACCTTCATCAACATCCTCACAGGTGGCACCAGCGGCGTCTACTATCCCATCGGCGTTGGGATATCACAGATCTACAGCCATGGCATCGAGGGCAGCAAGACTTCAGTGCAAGCCACCAAGGCATCGGTGGAAAACCTCAATCTGCTGCAAGCCGGCCGTGGCGAACTGGCGTTCGCGCTGGGAGATTCGGTGGCGGATGCCTGGAACGGAGATGCCGAAGCCGGCTTCAAGGCGCCCCTGAAGAAACTGCGCGCCATCGCCGGCACCTACCCCAACTATATCCAGATCGTCGCCAGCAAGGAGTCGGGCATCACCTCGCTGGAAGACCTCAAAGGCAAACGTATCTCGGTCGGTGCGCCGAAGTCCGGCACCGAGCTCAACGCCCGCGCCATCTTCAAGGCCGCAGGGCTCAGCTATGAGGACCTGGGCAAGGTCGAATACCTGCCGTATGCCGAATCCGTAGAACTGATCAAGAACCGTCAGCTGGACGCCACACTGCAATCTTCCGGGCTCGGTCAGGCGGCAATCCGTGACCTGGCCGCTACCCTGCCGGTAGTGTTCGTACCCGTGCCAGCCGCCATCGTGAGCAAAATCGGCAACAGCGCCTATCAACCCGCGACCATTCCCGCCAAGACATACGATGGCCAGGATGCTGACGTGCCTACCGCAGCCATCACCAACATCCTGGTCACACGCGCCGATATCAGCGATGACATGGCCTACGACATGACCCGGCTGATCTTCGAAAACCTGCCGCGCCTGGTCACCGCCCACTCGGCAGCAAACGATATCCAGGCACAGAATGCTGCGAGAAACCTGCCCATTCCACTGCATCCAGGCGCAGAACGGTACTTCAAGGAGAAAAACCTGCTCCCCTGACTATTGACTCGACCCATGGGGGAGCGGCACATGAGTGATACCGGGCAAGGTCTGCAAGCCAGTACTGACCGTTGGCCTGCCACGCTTTTTGCCGTGGCCCTGGCATTTTCGACCTTTCAGATCGCAACGGCGGCTTTTCCGCTGATTTCCAGTCAGGTACTGCGGGCAGTACACGTGGGGTTCTTGCTGCTGGTCGTGTACCTGAGCTACGCGTTCACCGGTCATCGCAGGCCGTGGCAACCGCTTGGCTGGCTGCTGGGCCTGGCGGGCATGGCCACCGCTGCCTACCAGTGGCACTTCGAAGGGGAGCTGATTCAACGCTCCGGGGAACTGACCACAAGTGACCTGGTGTTCGGCCTGCTGCTGATCGGCCTGGTGTTCGAGGCAGCGCGCCGGGTGATGGGCATCGCACTGCCCATCATTTGCGCTCTTTTTCTGGCCTACGGGCTGCTCGGCCAGCACCTGCCCGGTGACCTTGCGCATCGCGGCTACGGCCTCGATCAGATCGTCAACCAACTGGCCTTCGGAACCGAGGGGCTGTATGGCACGCCCACCTATGTTTCGGCGACCTATATCTACCTGTTCATCCTGTTCGGCGCGTTCCTTGAACAGGCCGGCATGATCCGGCTGTTCACTGACTTTGCCATGGGCCTGTTCGGCCATCGCAGCGGGGGGCCGGCCAAAGTCTCGGTATTCTCCTCGGCGCTGATGGGGACCATCACCGGCTCAGGGGTGGCGAACGTGGTCACCACCGGGCAGTTCACCATCCCGCTGATGAAGCGCTTCGGCTACAAGCCGGCATTTGCCGGTGGCGTGGAGGCGACCGCAAGCATGGGCAGCCAGTTGATGCCACCGGTCATGGGCGCGGTGGCGTTCATCATGGCCGAGACCATCAACGTACCCTATGCCGAAGTGGCGAAGGCCGCGCTCATTCCGGCCATGCTGTATTTCGGCTCGGTCTACTGGATGGTGCATCTGGAAGCCCGGCGCAGCCAGCTGCATGGGCTACCCCGCGAGCAATGCCCGAGTGCCTGGGATGCAGTGCGCCAACGCTGGTTCCTGCTGATCCCTCTGATAGTGCTGGTCGGCCTGTTGTTCTCCGGCCGCACACCGCTGTATTCGGGAATGGTCGGCCTGGCACTGACTGCCATCGTCATTCTTGGTTCGGCAATCATCCTGCGGGCGCAACAGACATGGCTGCGGGCGGCCTTTTGGGTTGCGCTGGGGGTCATCTGTTCAGGATTCTTCCGTATGGGCATCGGTGTCATCCTGCTGGTGATTGCCTCGCTCGCCATCGCCTGCGCGTTCATACAGGGTGGCCGTGCCACACTTCGTGCCTGCGTCATGGCCCTGGCCGAAGGTGCGCGCCATGCGGTACCGGTCGGTATTGCATGCGCCTTGGTCGGGGTGATCATCGGTGTCACCTCGCTCACCGGCCTGGCCACGACCTTCGCCGGCTACATTCTCGACCTGGGCCGCGAAAACCTGTTCCTGTCACTGCTTCTGACCATGTTGACCTGCCTGGTACTGGGCATGGGTATCCCGACCATTCCCAATTACATCATCACCAGTTCCATCGCTGCTCCGGCCCTGCTGGAGCTTGGCGTGCCGCTGATCGTTTCGCACATGTTCGTGTTTTATTTCGGCATCCTTGCCGACCTGACGCCGCCGGTGGCATTAGCCTGCTTTGCCGCCGCCCCCATCGCCAAGGAGAAAGGACTGTTGATCAGCTTCTGGGCCGTACGCATTGCATTGGCCGGTTTCGTCGTACCGTTCATGGCGGTGTATGACCCGGCGTTGATGATGCAAGGCGACAGCCTCGGCGCAACGCTGTACATGCTGATCAAGGCCATGTTTGCAGTGGCACTCTGGGGATGCGCATCCACCGGCCACTGGCGCATGCCCATGCCATGGTGGGAACGGCTGTTGGCATTCATGGCTGGCGTAGCACTGATTCTTGCATTGCCGATCAGCGACGAGGTCGGCTTCGCCCTGGGCATTGCCGTCATGGGCTGGCACTACTGGCGCAGCCGGCCATTGCCGCGGCAACCTGCATGACCAGCCTGTGCATCGGGCTTGCCGGTGTGGTCTGGGCAAGCCTGCCGTTGCAGGAGGTTACCCTGGCCTGGCAGCACAGTGTGGAGAAGGTCCGCTGGGAGGAGGATTATCAGGTGACACCCGCAGGCCTCGTGCTGCAGGAGGCTCGGGTGCGAGGCAGCGGTGCCGGCATGGAGATCCCGGACGGCGCGCGCCTGCGTGATGGGGCATGGCACTACCATCGTCATCTGCCCCCCCTGCAACCTCTGCATGCCGGACGCACGCCGGAGGCCGGCGACTATCAATTGTGCGTCAAGGGCCGTTGCCAGCCCCTTTCCCACTGGCTGGGCCCACCGACCCACACCATTGCTGCCGTGGATTTCTGGGCATGCGAACCGGGTGCTGCCGCAGATCAGCGCAAAGCACTGCCCTGAACGCGCTGACAGGGCAGTGCAAGTGCTGATCAGCTGACGACGTGCAGGTAGTGCAGGTGGCGCTCGTACTGATCGAGAATGTCGCCGATCACATCGTCCCGGCTCCATCCCATGATGTCGTAATCCTGGCCCCCTTCGCGCAGATGGACTTCAGCACGGAAGTATTTGCGGGTATCGGAACCCTCGTCGGTATCCTGCATGACGAAACTGGGCGTGTTGAATGCGCGCGGGCGTACCTCATACAGGAAGCGCCCTTCTCCAGCATGGGAGAGCTCAAGCATCACGCGCCCATCTTCGCGCTCGTTCACCGCAACTTCATAGCCCTGCTTGCGCAATTCCAGGGCGACTTCTTCACAGGCAGGCTTCACCACTTCGGCTATGAAGCGGGACACATGGGCCCGCCGCGGCATCATGGCGATATTGCGCAGTCGCCGCTGCCACCCGCCGTGGGGCTGGCGCGTATGCCGGGGGCCGGGCAATGCCTGGTTGCGCAGCCCGCGGCGGGTGGCATCGAGGCTGAGTGCCCTGAACAGGCCCCAGATCGCGATCAGCAAAATGGCGGCGAAGGGCAAGGCACTGGCAATGGTCGCGGTCTGCAGTGCCTTGAGGCCGTTGGCCAGCAGCAGCGCAATGGCGACCGCGCCTATGCTGACCGACCAGAAGATGCGTTGCCACAAAGGCGAATGGCCTTGCCCGGACGAGGCCAGCATATCGACCACTAGCGCGCCGGAGTCCGCCGAGGTGACGAAGAACACCACCACCATGAGCACCGCTATCAACGAAATGACACTGGAGAACGGGAAGTGCTCGAGAAAGGCGAACAGGGCCAGGGAACTGTCCTGATCGACCACAGCGGCCAGGTCCTTGACACCCTCGTTGAGGATCATGTGTATCGCTGAGTCACCGAACACCGTCATCCAGAGCAAGGTGAAGCCTGCGGGTACGAACAGTACACCGCAGACGAACTCACGAATGGTCCGCCCTCGGGAAATGCGTGCGATGAACAGGCCTACAAAGGGCGACCAGGACAGCCACCAGCCCCAGTACAGCAGGGTCCAGCCACCGATCCAGTCAGTGGGTTCATAGGCGTAGAGGTTGAAGGTCTTGTTGACGATGTCGGAAAGGTAGGCACCGGTATTCTGCACGTAGGCCTGCAGCAGAAACACGGTGGGCCCCAGCAACAGCACGAACAGCATCAGGATTACAGCCAGGCTCAGGTTGAGCTCGGAAAGGATGCGAATACCCTTGTCCAGCCCGCTGGCCACCGACAGCGTCGCCAACGCGCAGGTGGCGGTGATGAGAATGACCTGGACCGTGGCGTTTACCGGCAGACCGAACACATGGTGGAAACCGCTGTTGATCTGCAGTACCCCATAACCCAGCGAGGTCGCCACACCGAACACCGTGCCGAGGATGGCGAAGACATCCACGGCGTGCCCGATAGGCCCGTATATCCGTTCACCGATCAGCGGATAGAGCGCCGAGCGCAAAGTCAGTGGCAAGCCATTGCGGAAACTGAAATAGGCCAGAATGAGCGCGACGATGGCATAGATCGCCCAGGCATGCAGGCCCCAATGGAAGAATGTGATCTTCATGGCTTCGCGAGCCGCGGCGACTGTGCCAGGGTCGCCCACAGGCGGTGTGGTGAAATGCATCACCGGCTCGGCCACGCCAAAGAACATCAGGCCGATGCCCATGCCTGCCGAGAACAGCATGGCGAACCAGCTGCTCTTTCGGTAATCAGGCTCGCTGTGATCAGGCCCCAGCTTGATGTCGCCGTAGCGGCTGACGGCCAGAAACACCACGCTGATCAACACCAGCGCTACGGTGAGAATGTAGAACCAGCTGGCGTTGGTGATGATCCATTGCTGGACTTGTTCGAACAGGGCCTGGGCATGCTCCTGGAATGCCGTGGCGTACAAGACCAGCAGAAAAATGAGTATCGCGCTGGTGTAAAAGACGGGTGGATTGAGCGTGCTCCTGGGTTTGTCGGCTGCTGTCATTACGGCAGTTCTCCTTGTAAAACGATGAGCACAGGGTGCCCCGGCACCACGACATCTGCCCAGATTAGCAGCCAGGAAGATCTCCGTTTGCCGAGCCTGTGCACTTGAACAGCCATGAACCGTAACGCCCGACGGAAAAAATCTCAAATCGCTGCGCATGTCGAGCCCGCCTGGCGGGACGGTACCGGGCGAAGGCGCCGGGCGTCCTCCCGCCCTGCCTGAGTACCACCTCTGTCGGGTTTGCCACCCCGGTAATACACGTCATACTCGTGGCTTTACCCTCTGACACTGCGTAGACGATGCCCGACCGTACCCGCCTCCCCTCCCTCACTCTCGGCCGTTCACGCTGGCGAGAATGGCGCCAGCGTCTGGCGTTCTGGATCGGGGCGCTGCTGGTGGGGCTTGTCGCACTGGCGTTCGCCTGGCTGGCCGAAGCTGCATTCGCTTCGTTCGAACGCCTGCTGGAATGGATGCCCTGGGCACCCCTTCTCATCACTCCCCTAGGGTTCGCGCTTCTGGCGTATTTGACACAGCGCTGGTTTGAAAACGCCAAGGGCAGCGGCATACCTCAAGTCATCGCTGCCCTGGAAATGCCATCCCGGCGCCTGCGTGCCCGATTGCTTTCGATTCCCGTTGCCGCCGCGCGCATGAGCCTGACGTTGGGCGCCCTGCTGGTAGGGGGCTCGGTCGGGCGAGAGGGGCCGACGGTTCACATCGGCGCTGCCGTGCTCTACACCTTTGGCCGGCGATTGGGCCTGCACGGGCGCCGCGCGATTGCCGGCCTGATCCTCGCAGGCGGCGCAGCCGGCATAGCCGCCGCGTTCAACACCCCGCTGGCCGGTGTCGTCTTTGCCATTGAAGAGCTGAGCCGCACGTTTGAGCAACGCTTCAGCGGCCTGGTGCTGACGGCGGTGCTGATTGGCGGCGTGGTCACGCTGGGGCTGATGGGGCACAACGCCTACTTTGGCGAAATAAGCGGGCGGATGCCCGTAGGCTGGGGCTGGAGTGTGGTGCCTGCATGCGCGCTGTTGGGGGGAGTGCTGGGTGGGTGTTACGCCAGGCTGGTGCTGCCTACCGATAAGGGCGTACTTGGCCGCCTGTGTACACTACGCGGGCGCTACCCGGTGCGGTTCGCGGCGATCTGCGGGCTGGTGCTGGCAGTGCTCGGGCTGGTTTCTGGCAACCATGTGTTCGGCACCGGCTACGAAGAGACCCGTGCCTTGCTCGAAGGCCGACCGATCACCGATGCCAGCTTCCTTCTCTGGAAGTTTCTGGCCAATGTCGTCTCTTACCTCTCCGGCATACCGGGCGGCCTGTTTTCGCCTTCGCTGAGCATCGGCGCGGCATTCCAGCCGCTGTTGAGCCTGATCCCCAATGTTGACCCACAGGCGTGTGCATTGCTGGGAATGGGCGCCTACCTGGCAGGCGTAACGCGTTCACCGTTGACTGCATCGGTCATCGTTCTGGAACTCACGCATAGTCCGGACCTGGCCATCCCGATGCTGGCAGTGACATTGATGGCTGCCGGCATCTCCGGTTGCATTTCGCCGGTTTCCCTCTACCACGCCCTGGCAAAGCAGATCATCGACAAAGTTGCACCTGCCAGATCCAGTTGAAATCAACGGCTGCGCGAGGCACGCTCAAGACGACTGTGACACAATGCTCAGCGACTTCTTGGTTCACCGCCTCGTCATTGCGAGTATCAACGAAATCAAAGGCATGCGAAAACTATTGGCAAGCGCCTTGGCGCTGGTAATGATCGCCGCCCTGTGCGGCTATGGCTTCTGGACCCAACAGCGCCCGGAAGGCCACTACCTCTCCGACCTGCGCATCGAACTGGCGTTGAACCACGGCGTGCCCGGCGAGCAGGGCAACCTGCTGGGCGTCGAGCCCCTGCTTTACCCAAGCGACTATCAAAACCTGCAACGCCTGCACCGCAAGCTCTCGGCCTACCTGCAACAAGCCCGTGCCCAGGGCCTGATAAGCCCGCGCACGGTGGTGGTGCTGCCGGAGCACATTGGCACCTGGCTGTGGGCCCGCGGCGAAAAGAACGAGCTGTACCAGGTCACCCGCAGCCGCGAGGCAGAGCAATGGCTGGAGTTGAGCAACCCGCTGCGCTATGGCCTGGCGATAGTGCGGGCCAGCGGCGATGACCGCCGGGCCGACGCGCACTTGCGCATGAAGGCTCAGCAGATGGCCCGCGACTACCAGCAGCTGTTCGGCAGCCTGGCCAAGGAGTTTGGCGTGACCTTGGTGGCCGGCTCGATCGTGCTGCCTGACCCCTATGTGGAAAAAGGCGTGCTGCATACCGGCGGCGGCCCGTTGTTCAACAGCAGCCTGGTGTTCGCCAGCGATGGTTCACCGCTGGGCCAGCCACAACGCCAGCAATTCCCGGACAGCCAGGTACGGCGTTACATCCATGATGGCCGCAAGCAACCCCTACAAGTGGTGCAAACCCCAGCCGGGCGTCTTGGCGTGCTGATCGGCAGCGATAGCTGGTACCCGGAAAACCACCAGCAGTTGGAGAACCAACAGGTACAACTGATCGCCAACCCGGTTTTCCTGAGCGGCAAAGACAGCTGGCAAGCGCCATGGCGTGGCAACCGGCACCAGGATGCGGCGGCCGAGCTTGCCCTGCAGCGCGGTGAAGTGAGCGAGAAGACCGCCTGGCAACGCCTGACCGAGGCTGCCGGCCAAGGGGTCAGCAGCATGAGTGTATTCATGCGGGGGCAGTTCTGGGACCAGGGCAGCGACGGTCAAGGCTTCGCCCATCAGAGCGGCGAATTGCTTACAGGCCCTCCCAGCCAGGGCGCACGCCTGCTGAACGTGTGGCTGTAGGGGTATGTCCCGCCCCCGCGTTCGCCTGGGCGACCTCTCGGTAGGTTTCGTCCAGCCACTTGCTGAGGCCATCCAGGGCCTCGGTCACGATCCTCAGCCGCTGCTGCGCCGTTACGGGCTGGATCAGACACGCCTGGCCGAAGCCGGCGCACGGCTGTCTATCCCCCGTTACATGCACCTGGGGCATGCTGCGATCGCGCTGTGCGGGGAGCCTGCCCTGGGCCTGCACATGGGACGCCTGAGCCGGCTGGCCCAGGCTGGCCTGGCGGGCGTCACAGCCGCGCAGGCGCCTACGTTGGGCGAAGCCGCCCGTACACTGCTGCGTTTCGAGCCGCTGTATGCCGCCAACTACCGTGGGCATTCGAGTTTTCAGGAAGACGCCCAAGGGGCATGGCTGCGCTTTTATTCAATCAGCCCCTACAACGCCTATAACCGTTTCGTGGTTGACTCGCTGCTGACTGGCTGGCTGGCCCAGCTTGCGGCCCTGACCGACACGCCCATACAGGCCGAGCGCCTGGAGATCGAATTCGAAGCACCCGGCTACGCCGCCCAGTACCAGCCATTGTGCAGCACCGCCGTGCAGTTTGGCGCCAGTGGCAACCGACTGCGCCTGGGCCGGGCCACGCTGGAGCTGGCCAACCCCCAGCATTGTCCGAGCACCTGGCAGCACCTGCTGCAACTGTGTGAAACGCACATGCTGCAGCGCACCCGGGTGCGCAGCCTGGGGGAGCGCATCACCCATTTGCTCGGCCCCCTGCTCAACGGTGGCCGTGAGCCCGGCCTGGAAGAAGTGGCACTGCGCCTGCAACTGCCCGCCTGGACCTTGCGGCGCAAACTGGCAGAGGAAGGCACGCGCTTTCGCGACTTGCTCAACGACACCCGGCGCGACCTTGCCGAGGCCTATATCCGCGATACGGAATTGACCTTCGGCGAGATTGCCTACCTGTTGGGTTTTGCATCGGCCGAGGCCTTCCAGCGCGCATTCAAGCGCTGGACGGGCCTCACACCGGGGGGGTTCCGCCGCAGTCAGCGGCAGGTCGGTCAAAGCTCGGTGGCGTCGTCGGCCGGTTCCGGGGTGTCCAGCTCGTAGGCTTGGTACTCGAGCAGCTCTTCCTGATATTCATCCATTACCCTGCGCCCTCTTCACTCTTTTATCTTCGTTGGTCATGCCTTCCAACCTAGGCAGGCTGGATGAAGAAATGATGACAAGCCTATGAGTGGTAAACGTAGCAGGTGTTCAGAAAGTTATCGTCTGGTGATCTGTAACAGCGAATGATTGGCCGTGTCGACGCCTGTTCAGGGAAGATCATTCAGAGTGAGGGTGCTTCAGCCTCGGCAGGCTGTGCATCCTGCTGCACCTGAATCGGCGCAGGCGCCGCCGGCGGTGCGACCGGTTGCGAACCCTGGCTGTCATCAACCACCGGCGCTGCTGGGGCCTCGCTTGCCGGGGCCACCGCCTCAGAGGCTGGTGCTGGTTCTGCTGGCGCCGGTGTTGCTGGCGCAGGAGCAGGTGCCGCCTCTGCCAAAGGAGCGCTCACAGGTGCTGGCGAAACTTGCTCAGGCAACCCCAAGGCAGGCGCTGTGTTCTCGGCCTTGGGCACAGGCGCTTCAACCTTGGCCTTGCTGACCTTCTTCGGCTTGGGCAAGTAGCTTTCGACCAGAGCAAAGTAACGCTCGTAGAACTGCGGCGCGGTCACAGTCTCGCTGGCGACCTTGACCATCGAATCGTCACTGGAGCCGATCGGCATCGAAACAGAACCCAGCACACCCACGCCGAGGCTGGCGGACGTATTGGACTTCTTGAGGGCGTAGCGGTCCTGCAACGCGTTGGCGAACATGGTCGAACGCTGTTCGTCACTGCTGTCGGGCGCGCAGGTCACGCTGAAGCTGATCTGCAGGTGGTTCTCGCTGTTCTGCTGGAAGCTTTTGTTACCGGCAATCTGGTTGGCGCCGCTGCTGGTGATGATGTAACCCTGGCTCAGCAGCGCACGCCGGGCAGCCTCGCACGAGCCGGCTTCACTGACCGGGAAACTGCGCGAGAAGGTGCCCGAGTCATCGAAGTTCTCATGCTCATAGATAGCGGTTTTTTTCGAGGAGCAACCGGTCACGCCCGCCAGCACCAGGGCCAGCCCGAGCGCACCAAAGACGGATGATCTGGTCATTGCGAATTCCGGGTAAGTCGAGAGGTGCCTATTGTGCATCACAGCACCCTTGCACTGAAACCGTTCGACGGTGAAGAGTCTGTCAGCATCGTGTAAATGTTGACTTTGCAGGCGCGTAAACGAAAAAAGCGACCCTAAGGTCGCTTTCTCGTTTTGCTTCGAAGCGTTCAAGGGCTTCGAGGCGAAGATGGCGCAGCGGACGGGACTCGAACCCGCGACCCCCGGCGTGACAGGCCGGTATTCT
>NZ_MOMO01000144.1:0-2841 GCF_009933855.1 Pseudomonas sp. SG-MS2
AGGCTCGACTTCAACGCTCGGCAGTTTGAGAAGGTGAAGGACAACCGCATCAAGCGTTGGCGCGATCAGGAGTACCGCTACGATCCGTGGGGCAACCTGATCGAGAAGCGCTCGGGGCATAGCAAGTTGCAGAGCTTTAGCTATGACTGCGAGAACCGGCTGGTTCGGGCGGAGACGCTGGTCAATGGCAAGCTCTGGCGAGGGCTGAGGATGCTGCGTGAGGAGACGCCTGGGCAGAGTATTCTGTATTTCTATGAGCCGGGCAGCTATGCACCGTTGGCTCGTGTTGATCAGGCGGTGGGCCAAGAGCAGAAGGTCTACTACTTCCACACCGATCAGATCGGCACGCCCCTTGAAATGAGCAATAGTGAGGGCGAGATCGTTTGGCAGGCGACGTATCGTTCGTGGGGGGCGATTGAGAGCCTTGCTGTTAATGCGATTGAGCAAAATCTGCGATTCCAAGGTCAGTATTTTGATTACGACACAGGACTTCATTACAACACGTTACGGTACTATGACCCTGAAGTTGGTAAGTTTTTAACGCAAGATCCAATCGGTTTATATGGTGGCTGGAACCTTTATGAGTATACAGCCAATCCATTCACCTGGGTGGATCCCTTGGGCCTGTGCGCCGATACTGTCAAGTGGGGTAATCATCTCAGAAGCATTGGTGGAGGTGAACCCCCCTAAAGGAATGGTCAGGCCGCATGCCCATCACATTGTGTTCAAGAATGGTAAAGACAAAGAGATGCGAGCTATTCTTGATAAGAGTAAGGAAATTCTGGTAAGACATGATATTGATTGGTACAAGGGTAAAAAGAACTTGGTTTGGGTACCCAATACTGGGCACTCAACTGCCAACGCGAGAAAAGTATACGAGGCTTTGGCTAAGGCCGATGCCGGTGGCGCAGGGTCCAGAGATAGCGTAGTCGCAGCTTTAAGAAAAATGGGTCAGCATTTCGCGGACGGTACGATTGATTTATTGCCATAGATGATGAAGGTGAGTATATGGACTGCAAGGATTTGAAAGAAAAAATTAAGGCGGCTACGATTGCCGCTATTAATAGAATGACTAATGAGTTTTCGGGTCATGCAGTTTGTGCGTTTGCTCTTTACTCAGACACAGATGCTCGTACTTTAGCCCCCTCCTTTAATCTGAAGAGCAATTTGGAGGCAATGCAGTCGAGTGACCCAGATGATGCTATATATTATAAGTGGGCGCCAGCGGAGTGGAGCCATGAAGCTTATGCTGCTGAATTGTTTGATGGAATTTCTGAGGAGTTAGCAAGCCTGAGCGATTCCGTAAGTCCAGAGCAAGATTTTGAAGCTCATTGTGAAGGTGTTTTTCAAATGTGCGTAGACGTGTTGGATGAGGTGCGTGCTACGCATTTGTCCGGTAAAATTGTAGTCTTTGCGGTTTCCGATATGGTTAGGCCTGACTGGGAGTGCAAGTGGATTGCCCAGTTGAACTCGGCGGAGGAGGCCAAGGAGTTCGAGTTTTGGATAGATGGTCTCTGACGGTTCACATTTTGATTTAAGCCGTATAATTCAATGTTCTTGGTTTCTGGGTGGTGTTTAGATTAGCGCCCTGTTACAAGATTTGGCGTCATCGATCAAATCAGTTCCACTTTCCATAATGTGTATGTTCTACAGGCCGAATCTAGGTCATGCTCTTTAAAATAGGAGATGATATCTATGGGGCGGTAACCGCCCCAATTTATTGAGATCCACTTAAATCTGCAGTAGGGGTTATGTCGCTGCCATTGCCGCGCTTGAGGTTATCCAAAGCTACGCTTAGTTAGAGGACGAGATTTTCTGTGGCGAAGACGGCATGCCGCATATCATCATCGATGTCCGATCAGATCGGCACGCCCCTAGAAATGAGCAATAGCGAGGGTGAGATTGTCTGGCAGGCGACGTATCGCTCGTGGGGTACTTTGTAGGAGTGGATGATGAACTGGACGGAATTTGAAGGCAAAATTACGCCGCTTGTCAAACAAGCTTTGGATGAGTTGCAGAGGACGCACTCTGACGAGAGATTTTACGCATTTTCTCTTTATACTGACAGCAGTGCAATGACTATTGCCGTTGCAGGCAACTCTCTCGAAGCGTTGGATCTAAAAGTTCAGAAAGAAGATGAGGAGGATCGCGAGGATTCCGTCCCGTATTTCAAGTGGGCTACTTCGGAGTGGGTGTACGAGGGCTGGCGTAGAGATCTGTTTAAAAATGCTTGTAAGGAGTTGAGAGAGGACAGTGAGCGTATTGATATCTCGACCTTCAGGGAGGGGCTTTATTCTGCCATGGCACGAGTTTTAAGTTCGTTGCGAGAGACAGGCTTCTTTCAGAGCTTCTTGGTGACAGAACCTGTTTTGTTTGTTAGCGTTACCGATGATAATGCTGCTGAAGAGCTTGAAAATAGAACGGCTTGCAGGCTTAATTCTTTGGATGTTTATGAAGAGTTTTCAAGCAGGTATGAAGCTTGATCATGTTTTCGTGAGCGTTAGATGATCGGCGGTAAGATGGACTAAAATTTGAGCGATTATAATTGCCGGCCATCCGAAAGTTAAGGTTTATATGTTATGGTTTTGATGTGTGGTTGGAGTGACGCGTAAAAGGTAGCACGGGTTTTGTTCATTAAAATTGAGGGATGAGACATAGAAGTGGCTGCCAACGTTGTCTCAGCCACTTCTTGCGTTTTCTCGCCACCGGGGGCACCCGCGTGCACCTGCATTACGACAACCCGCTGGGCCGGCTGACCGACATCAAGCGGGTGGTGAATAACGAAGCGGTCGAAACCCTGGCTCAATACCGCTACGACGAACACGGCCAGCTCAGCACGGT
>NZ_MOMO01000145.1:0-3615 GCF_009933855.1 Pseudomonas sp. SG-MS2
CCCACAGGTACCCCGCTGCTCTCAAACTCAGCGCAAACCAGTGGGAGCCGGCTTGCCGGCGATGAGGCCGGCCCTGCCAGCGACCGACTAACCGGCAAGCGCATCGAATTTGCGCGCCAACCCGCCATGAGCGAACTGCTCCTGCACGAACTCGATGAACGCCCGGGTCTTGCCCGGCAGAAGCTTGTGCTCGGCGTAATACAGGCTGATATACCCATCATCCACATACCAGTCCGGCAACACCCTTTGCAGTTGGCCCGCCTGCAGGTAAGGCACGGCAAACGGCAGGCTGACCAATGCAATGCCCAACCCCTGCTGGGCTACGGCGCACGCTGCATCGGAGTCGCTCATGGTCATCGCCTGGCGCAATAGCAGTGGCTGCTGCGCCTGCCAACGGCTGGTCAACGGCCACGACCGCACACGGCCGGTCTGCGGTGAGCGAATCAAGATGCCGGCATGGCGGCCCAGCACCTGCGGATCTTCAATGACCGAATGCTGGCTCAAGTACCCTGGGGCTGCCACCAACACCCGATGCGCTGGGGTCAGCCGGCGCGCCACCACCCCCAGCGGTAGCTCGAACCCGCCGCCAATCGCCGCATCGAAACCTTGGCCGATCAGGTCTACCTGACGATTGTCAAAATGCCAGTCCGGGGTGATCGCCGGGTAGCGCCGCAAGAATTCACCCAGCAGCGGCAATACGTACAGCCTGCCGAATACCGTCCCCATGCTCACCCGCAACAGCCCGGCCGGCTGGCCTTCGGCACTGGCCAGGTTGGCCACGGCGTACTGGATGGTACGAAAGCTGTCACTGACTTCGCCTAAAAAACGCTGCCCGGCTTCGGTCAAGGTCAGCTTGCGGGTACTACGCTGGAACAGCCGCACACCCAGGCGCGCTTCAAGCTGGGCGACATGCTTGCCCACCGCCGCAGGGGTAATGCTCAAACGGCGGGCCGCTTCGGCGAAGCTGCCCACTTCGGCGCTGCGGATAAAACATTCAAGGGCGTTGAACGACTCCATGGCCATGATTACCAACCAAAGGTTTACTCTGCCAATAGTGATTGCCATCTTATCAGCAGGTAATCATCGGTCGATACTACGCCCATCCAAGGCATTCGGCCTTGCTTGCAGCAGGAGATCAGCATGTCCCAGCAACTTACCCTCGAAGGCAAAGTGGCCCTGGTCCAGGGCGGTTCACGCGGCATCGGTGCCGCCATCGTCCGCCGCCTGGCCCGTGATGGCGCCCAGGTTGCCTTCACCTACGCAAACTCCGAAGGCCCGGCCAACGACCTGGTGGCACAGGTCATAGCCGCCGGCGGCCAGGCATTGGCCCTGCGCGCAGACAGCGCCGACGCCGCCGCGGTGCAACTGGCAGTGGACGACACCGTAAAAGCCTTCGGCCGCCTCGATATCCTGGTCAACAATGCAGGCGTACTGGCCGTGGCGCCGCTGACCGAATTCGACCTGGCAGACTTCGACCGCACCTTGGCCATCAACGTGCGCAGCGTGTTCGTCGCCAGCCAGGCCGCCGCCCGCTACATGGGCCAGGGCGGGCGCATCATCAACATCGGCAGCACCAATGCCGAGCGCATGCCGTTTGCTGGCGGCGCACCGTATGCCATGAGCAAGTCGGCATTGGTCGGCCTTACCAAAGGCATGGCACGCGATTTGGGGCCACAGGGCATCACCGTGAACAACGTGCAGCCAGGGCCGGTGGATACCGACATGAACCCGGCCAGCGGTGAGTTTGCCGAAAGCCTGATCCCCTTGATGGCAATCGGGCGCTATGGGCAGGTAGATGAAATTGCCAGCTTCGTGGCGTACCTGGCGGGGCCGGAGGCGGGTTACATCACCGGAGCGAGCCTTACCGCCGACGGCGGCTTTGCAGCCTGATCGAAATGTTTGCACGCTGGCGTCCAGCCTGAGCCGCCCAGATACTGAACGCCACTGACCTTGCCCGCACCGAGATATTGATGAACACCCCAACCTTGAGCCGCGCCCTGATCCTGCTGATGGCCACCGCCACCGGCCTGGCCGTGGCCAGCAACTACTACGCGCAGCCACTGCTGCACAGCATCGCCGAACAGTTCGGCCTGAGTACCCCCAGCGCCGGCAGCATCGTCATCGCCGCGCAACTCAGCTATGGCGCGGGCCTTCTGCTGCTGGCGCCTTTGGGCGACCTGTTCGAGCAGCGCCGCCTGATCGTGATCATGTCGGTCATTTCCACCCTGGGCCTGGTGATCAGCGCATGCGCCCCCAGCTTGCCCTGGCTGATCCTGGGGACCGCGCTCACCGGGCTGTTCTCGGTGGTGGCGCAGATCCTCGTGCCCATGGCCGCCACCCTGAGCGAGCCGCATCAGCGCGGGCGCGCGGTGGGTACGCTGATGAGCGGCTTGCTGCTGGGCATACTGCTGGCGCGCACCGCTGCCGGCTTCATGGCCGAGCTGGGTGGCTGGCGCAGCATCTATGTGTTGGCCGCGGTGCTGATGGCTATCACCGCCTTTGCCCTGTACCGCAGCCTGCCACAACACCACAGCCATGCCGGGCTGAAATACCCGGCACTGATCGGTTCTGTATTCCGCCTGTTCATCGAGGAGCCAGTGCTGCGCCTGCGCTCGCTGCTGGGCTTGCTGGCGTTCAGCCTGTTCGGGCTGTTCTGGACGCCGCTAGCGTTTCTGCTGGCGCGTGAGCCCTACCACTACTCCGACGCGGTAATCGGCCTGTTCGGCCTTGCCGGCGCGGCAGGTGCGCTTTCGGCAAACTGGGCCGGCCGCCTGGCTGACCGCGGCAGAGGCTCGCTGGGCACCACAGTGGGCCTGGTAGCGCTGTTGCTGTCGTGGGTACCGCTGGGTTTCGCCGAAAGCTCGCTACTGGCCTTGCTGCTCGGCGTACTGGTGCTGGACCTGGCCGTGCAGCTGGTGCATGTGAGCAACCAGAATGCGGTCATCGCCTTGCGGCCCGAAGCCCGTACCCGCCTCAATGCCGGTTACATCACCTGTTATTTCATCGGCGGGGCACTAGGCTCCTTGCTGGGCACACAGTTGTTCCAGTACCAGGGCTGGATGGGCATCGTGACGGCCGGCCTGTTGATCGGGGCGCTGGCGCTGCTGGTGTGGGGTTGGGCCGAGCACAAGCGCAAGCGCGCCGTGAAGGCCTGTGCGGCATGACACCGCAACCCTCCGTCGCCTGCTCGTTGACTTGCCCGTCGCGCCAGCGCTTCAGTAGGGATTGATCAAAGCCCCTTTACTGACAGGACGACTCAATGACAAGGCTCACGGTGCAATCCGGCGATTTCTTGCAAGGTGAAGGCGAGTATCGCAATGGATCGCTCACACTCAAGACCCCGCGCAGCCCCTCGCCTGGCGAGCGGATTTCCCTTGCCCGCATCAGCGACCTGCGCCTGGCCAGCCTGGAATCCAATCGCAGCCTGGGTACCGCGCTGGGCTGGGGCATGGCCGGCGCCCTGGTGGCCGGCCCGGTGGGCTTGCTGGCCGGGCTATGGCTCGGCGGCAAGGAGGAAGAAGCCACCTTCCTTGCGACGTTCAAGGACGGCCGCAAGCTGATGGCCAGTACCGATGGCAAGACCTGGTCCAAGATCGACGACAGCTGGCGCCAGCA